>JANQIZ010000160.1 GCA_028281895.1 Dehalococcoidia bacterium | reverse complement strand
CCTGCATCAAAGCGGCTCCTCCTGCTGGTCGTCACAACTCGGACTCTGTACCTGCCTAGTGCGGCCAGAGGCCAGTAAATTCTGTACATATGGTACTTGATCATGAATCCCGCAGGCAGTTCAAGAGGAAGCAAATCGTCCTCTTCAGACTGGATGCCCTTGAATCGCCTGTCTCCAATTCCGTAACCCGGGAATCCCGTCGCAGTATACTGCGGCTCGTCCCAGGCTCCATCTGCCCTCTGGGTCTCTAACAGGTACCTTATTCCCCGCCTTACCGGTTCTGAGTCTGCTCTTGCTGCAGCTATCAGCGCCAGCAGAGCCCATCCTGTTTGCGACGGGGTGCTTTCGCCTCTCCCTCGAAGTGCTGGATCAGCATACGACGCACAGGATTCGCCCCAGCCGCCATCCGAGTTTTGGCGGGATTCTACCCAATCTGCCGCATTTTGCACACGACGATCAGCCATGTCGAAGCCGATTGCCTCCAATGCAGGCAGCACTGATCCGGTTCCGTAGATGTAGTTGACTCCCCATCTACCGAACCACGGGCCATCGTCTTCCTGCTCTTCCAGGATGTACTTAAGCGCTCGTTTGATCACTTCGGATTCAGAAGGATCGCCGAAGCGGGCCAGGGCCTCGATAGCGTGACTCGTAACGTCGACGCTTGGTGGGTCGATCACCTCGCCGAAATCGAAGAATGGAAGGCTGGTTGTGATGCGGCTGGTGTTGTCCTTGTCGAATGATCCCCAGCCGCCGTTTCCGCTCTGCATCTCAGCGAGCCAGCGACTGCCCAGTTCGATTCCCGGAGCTTTCTTTGCTGAGTCTGTCACCTCTGCGCGGTCGATCGCAATCAGCACCTCGGCAGCGTCGTCCACATCAGGGTAAGCATCATTATCAAACTCGAATGCCCAGCCTCCAGGTTCGACATCTGGCAGCTTGACCTGCCAGTCACCCGGAGCTTTGACCTGTCTTTCAAGCAGCCAGTCAGCAGCTCTAACGATCATCGGTTCATCGGCGGGAACGCCTGCGTCTAGCAGTGCGTTCACCGACAATGCTGTATCCCAGACAGGCGAGACGCATGCCTGGACCTGCCAGGAATCTTCTGAATCCGAGATTGAAAACGACTCAAACCCGGCCATGCCGTTCTTCATGACAGGATGGTCATTACCCAGCCCGAGTGACTTCAGCGCTATCAGGGAGTAAACCCAGGGCGGCTGTATCCCTCCCCAGCTCCCGTCCTTCTCCTGATGGTCAATGATCCACGTCTTAACTCTGCTACGAGCGAGACCTCGCATCGGCTTTAGAGGCAGCCGCTCGGCTTTGTGCATCAGCTTGTCTGCCAGGTAGACGAGCCAGTCCGTGCCAAACGGGTCTGGCGCTGGGAGCGAGTAGTCGGTACCTTCCCTGCCACCGGGATATAGCTCGTCGATGGCATGCTCATCAGCCAGGGGATAGGTTGGATTTTCGGAGAGGATGATCGTCATCGGGACGACCGTTGCCCGCGTCCAGCTGGCGAACGAGTAGATATTGAACGGCGCCCACGTTGGAAGGAACATGATCTCCGGCAGCAGATAGGGCGTTCCCTTCCAGTCCCACTGCCCGAGCATGGCCAGCCATATCTTCGTAAAGACGCGAGCCTTAGGCACGCCGCCCTTTGAGAGGATCAGTTCTCTGGCTCGCCGCATCTCCGGGGAATCGGCGTCACGGCCAGCGATCTTTAGCGCGGTGTAGCACTCGACTGTCGTGCTCAGGTCGGCAGGTGCGCCCCAGTAGAGGCTCCATCCTCCGTCCCCTTCGTTCTGGCGTCCTGCGATGTAGTTGGCGATCTTACGGTTTCGCTCCGGATCAATCATGCCCAGGATGTGGCGCAGAAAGATGTACTCGGCTTCCATCGTGGGATTGGATTCGAGCTCGCCCCACCACCAGCCATCTGGATGCTGGATCTCCTTCAGCATCTCCACAGTGCGATCGATGGCGCGGTTGACCGAGCGCGCCGGGTCTTCAGATGGTCCGGCGAATCGGCCTGTTCGCACCTGTGGGACGTGCTCGATGGAGCTGTTTGCCTGCGCCTGCATCACGCGCTCGCCTCGGCTTCATCGTCTCGTTCCGTCTGATTCCCTGCAACAATCCTGGCGCGGGAGTAGCCATTTGCGATGAACCACTCAGCCGACCTGCGCAGAGCCTCGGCAGCTGGCCTCGCATTGAATCCCAGCTCGGACTTCGCCTTGGAGCAGCCGACAAATAGCGGGTGCTCGGCAACGCGTAAGCCTTCCAGCGGGATGTACGGCTCTCGCCTGAGTAGTCTGCCCTCGATGATTGAATCTACAGCGCCAGCCGCTTTCGCCAGGACCATAGGCACCCGGAGTGGCCTTCGGTTGAGTCCCGTCACTTCCCCCAGCGTTTCGTACACCTCGCGAAGAGTCAGGTTTTCAGAGCCAAGGATGTACCGCTCACCTGCGCGGCCCTTCTCGAACGCCAACACATGGCCGATAGCGACATCGTCTACATCGCAGACATTGACGCCAGAGCTCACGTAACCGGGGAAGCGGCGGTTCAGAAACTCCAGGACGATGCGGCCAGTTGGAGTCGGCCGAGCATCGCCCGGACCGAATGGCGCTGTCGGGTTTGTGATCACCACCTCAAGGTCAGCGCCGTTGAAGTCCAGCGCCGCTTGCTCTGCCAGTAGCTTGGATTGCTTGTAGTGGCCCGGCAGCTCATCAAGAGTGGCGACTGAGTCTTCATCAGCCAATTGCCCGTGGCCCGGCCATTTCAGCGTCGCTACCGTGCTCGTCAGAACCGCTCTTGGCACTCCATTCTGCTGAGCGACCCGCAGGACGTTCACCGTCCCATCGACGTTGACTTGATATGTCTCGGACGGATCGCGGTGCCAGTATGAGTAGACCGCTGCGATGTGGAACACGCCGCTAATTCCAGCCATCGCCGTATTTAAAGATTCGCTATCTGTGACGTCGCCAGTAGCAACCTCAACAGCGTGCGAATGGTCGAGGCGCTGGGCGCTGCCTGGCCGTACGAGAGCACGGACAGAATGGCCGCGGCGTACCAGTTCACGGATTATCGCGCTGCCGACGAAGCCGGTTGCGCCGGTGACGAGGAACTTCATGTCACCGCCTCCTGCGTGTCCGATGATCTCCAGCGAGCCTCGGGTCCGGCGTCGAGTTCAGCAGACAGTTCCAGGAAGAAGTCGGTCAGTGAGCGACGCGCCTTTCCGGCAGCGCGTCCAAGCCTTGTCAGTGATCGAAGCGCGAACGGATTTCTTGCCAGGTGCTTGATGGCCGGGATGATTCGGCCGCCAGAGGGCGCCTGGTCAACCTGGCCAACAAGAGCGGGCAGATCCATCTCAACTGTGTCCACCACGGCTCGGACCGCTGCGAACGGTATCCCTGCATCAGCAGCCAGTTCGCAGACTACGAAGCTCTCCATCTCCACTGCAGCGCCGTCTAGCTCCTGGCCGATCCATCGCTTCATGCCAGCGGTCTTAGCCACACTTGGCAGATTGACTATGGGCCCGAGTTCGAAGTCGATGCCTGCGATCTCAACGGCGTTCCTGGCCGCTCGCAAAAGGTCACGATCCGGGATAAGCGGGTCGCCAAGCTGCTCCTCGTCCCAGTAGAAAGGCGAGCCATCAAGCCTGAACAGCCGGGTGCCTAGAACAAGGTCGCCGGGCTGGAGCGTATCCATGGTTCCGCCGCCGAACCCGAATGAGATGACCGCCTCGGGTTGGAACTGCTCAAGAGCCCAGCTCATGGCCGCAGTTGCACGCTCTCTGCCTGTTCCGGTCAGCACAATGGCTATGCCGGTGCCCAGCGCGTGATCCTGATCAGAACGCCCCGTATCCGGGACGTAAGCCACGAAGTCGTCAGGAGTCTCAATCTGCTGAAATCTACCCGTGCGCAGGAGACCGCTGGCTTCTTCTGAGAGTGCAGCTACAAGAAGGAGCATGGCTACCGAGTTCCATGGACGATTCGCACGGCGATTTATGCCTTGCTATCCAGCCGTTATTCCGCCCTTGGCAACAGCTCCGCTCCGCACCATCTGCGCAGCGGCCTTGGGACTGGACATCGCCTCGAAGATGGTGGTCGACTCGAACCCGCAGTGCATCATGCAGTTGGCGCAGCGCGGGTCTTTTTCGGGGCTGCCGTAGTTGTCCCAGACCTCATCCGCCATCAGATCGCCCAGTTCCTGAGTGTGGCCGTCGGCCAGTGGATAGCACGGGTTGCGCCAGCCCATGATCGTGTACGTGGGGTTGGTCCATGCGGTACACGACTGGTATGTGCGCTCACCGCGAAGGAACTGGAGATACAGCGGATTGTTGTAGAGACGAATCTTCTTGGTCTTCTCCGGATCGAGAACCTTACGGAAGATGTCGACCGCTTGCTGCTTCTTCAGGAACAGCTGCTGGTTTGGCACAGTCTCGTAGTCGTATCCGGCCGTGACCATCGCCCCTTCGAACCCCATCGCCGTGGTCTTCTCCCACAGCTCGTGCAGATCATCGGCATCTGAGCCGGAGAACAGGGTTGTGTTGCTGCAGACCCGATAGCCTTTCTCGATAGCCTGCTCAGCCATCTTTATGGCGATCTGGTAGACGCCCTTGCGCGAGACGGCGACATCGTGGCGTTCGCCCGTTCCATCGAGGTGAATCACCCAGGCGAAGTACTTCGAAGGCGGAATGTCCCGCATCATCTTGCCCATCGTCAGGCCGTTGGTGCAGACGTAGACAAACTTCTTGCGCTTAACGAGTGTTTCTACAAGCTCTGGAAGGTGAGGCCAGATGGTTGGCTCGCCGCCGGCGATGGAGACGACCGGAGTGTTCGCCTCGTCAACCGCCTTCATGCACTCCTCGACTGTCAACTGGCGGTGAATCACGGATTCGTATTCACGAATTCGTCCGCAGCCTTCACATGCGAGGTTGCAGGCCTCGAGAGGCTCAAGCATCGTCACAAGCGGGAATCGTTTCCTGCGCTTGATGAACTTGTTGTAGAAGAGGTACCAGCCTACTTTGATCGCAAGCTCTTTGGGCCTTGCCATCCGGACTGCTCCTTGCTGTTCCGCCCCTGCGCAGATTGGCTTTTCTGCTGCAGATCAGGTCAACTTCGCGCCTAGCTTGTCCTGACCAGAAGAAACTCACCGAGGTCTTCCAGCTCCCCGGCAGTCTCCCCGGCAAGTGTCAGAGACTTTATCACGCCCAGCGCCCGTCTCCACCGCTCATCTGCCAGCGACTGGCAGTATCCCTGAGTGTCAAGCTCCTCCATGATCTGCAGCACATCCTCAACATCCTGTCCTTCCAGCTCTTCTCTGGCGAATATCTCGGTGATGCGCGTCCTCGCTGCGCCTTGCGCGTTGTCGAGCGCATGGACAGCCGGGAGAGCCTTCTTCTTGCGCTGTATATCCGCGCCAACAGGCTTTCCGGTCTCCTGGCCGCCCCACACTCCGAGGATGTCGTCGCGTATCTGGAAGATTCGCCCAAGCTCGTAGCCAACGGACCGCAAGCCCTGTGAGAAGGCGCTGTTAGGACCGCCCGGGCGTCCGACGAACGACCCTAGATAAACGGCGGTTTCGATTAGCGCGCCTGTCTTGCGCTCGATCATGTCGAGGTACTCGTCAACAGTTACGGACGGCCTCGACTCGAACTGGATATCGAGGTACTGGCCTTCCATCATGCGCAGGTAGTTTGCTGTGAGCGAATGCTGGGCTTCAAGGGTGACTTCAGGGCTGGCACCGTGCTCTGCGAGCTTGCTTATGGCTCTGTCGGCAACCTTAAGCATTGCATTGCCTGAGACGATCGCTGTTGGCTCGCCCCAGACCGCCCAGACGGTTGGCCTGTGATGCCTGATCCTGTCGCGGTCTTCCAGATCGTCGTGAATCAGTGAGAAGTTGTGCACATACTCGAGTGCTACGGCTACAGGCATGGCGCTCTGCGGATCTCCACCCGCAGCCTCGGCTGCCAGTAGAGCGAGGGTAGGGCGGAGCCTCTTGCCAGCCACTGATCCGCTCGATGGCGTGCCGTCGACTTCTGTCCAGCCCATGTAGTACCGATGCGTCTCGTAGACAGGCAGGTCCAGTCCGTCCAGCTCGGCTCTGAGCGCGGTGTCAATCATGCCCTGGTAGCGGGCAAAGAAGGCGGGCAGAGTCGTTGGCTTCGCAGAGCCGGTAGAGCTTGTTGTAGGTGCGTCGCCGGGCATCAGGTAGCAGGGGAGAGGTTGAGCAGTGGAGAAGAAGGGTAGCAGCAGAGCGCCTGAAAGCTGTTCGGAGATTTGGACGATTCTGGATTCATAGACGCAAGAAATAGAAAGGCCGACCGGCTCATCACCGGTCGGCCAGAATCGAAGTCCGGAAGTGATCAGGCTGCTGTGTCGATGGTCAGCTTGCGAGCCTTTTTCTCCTCTTTCTTGGGCAGAGTGATCGTGAGAATCCCGTCACCGTATGTAGAGGTCGCAGCCTCTGAGTTCACCGTCTCAGGGAGCCTGATCGCACGGTAGAACGACCCGCTCCGGCGCTCCTTCAAGAGGTAACCGGACTCCTCGCTCTCCGACTCCTGCTTCGTGTCGGCCCGCACCGTGAGGATGCTGTCCTCGATGGTCACCGTCACATCGTCCTTCTTCACGCCCGGCAAAGACGCCTTCACAACTACGTCGTCGCCCGCTCTCACTACATCCAACGGGATGCTCCACGCCTCAACACCATCGCTGATGCCCGATGCGCCTCGCCACACACGGTTGAACACATCATCGAATCGCTTCAGGTCTGCGAACGGACTCCATCTCTCGATAGCCACTGTTTTTTCTCCTGGAACTGTTGCTGGTCAGTTAGACGGCGCTTCTGTTCTGCGCCACGCACTCAGTATAGAAATCTGATAAGATAGTTGTCAAATGAATTGCTAGAATCGAATGCACTATAATTGCATCCAATGTTCAGTTGGTCTTGATGCCAGGCGAAAGGCACCAGGTTGGCAATCGACTACTACAGCGTTCTCGGGGTTTCTCGGGACGCATCTGAAAAAGAGATCAAAGACGCGTACAGGAAGCTGGCGCGGCAGCTGCATCCGGATCTGAATCCGGGTGACAAGAAGGCTGCTGAGCGTTTCAAGCGCGTCAATGAAGCCCACGATGTGCTTGGAGATTCCAGGAAGCGGAAGGACTATGACGATTTTGGCGAGAACTGGAAGCATGCCGATCAGTTGAGGAAGGCCGGCGCTGCCGGTTTCGCGTCTGGCGGCAATCCGTTCTCTGGTGGCGCTGGATCGTTCTTCGATCTGTTCGGTGGCGGACAGGCCGGAGGCTCGCCATTCGATGGCTTTGATGGTTTCGGCCGCGGCTCAATGCGCTCAACAGTCGAGGGCAGTGTGGATATCACGTTGGAGGACGCCTATCACGGCGCAACCCGTCGAGTGAGCATCAGCGGTCCATCTGGCGGTCGCACACTGGAAGTGACGATCCCTGCAGGCATCAAGGACGGTGGGAGGATTCGGCTAAACCCCGATCCCCAGACCGAGGTGATGCTGCGAGTCAGGGTTCTGCCGTCTCGCAGGTTCTCACGATCTGGCGACGACCTTGTCGAAGAGGTGGCCGTCGATTACCTGGACGCTGTCCTGGGTGGTGAGGTGGAGGTGTCGACGATGGAGGGCAGGATCGCTCTGACGATCCCCGCGGGCACTCAGAACGGGCGCTCGTTCAAGATTCCCGACCGTGGAATGCCGAAGCGAGGGAGTGGCGATTTTGGTGATCTGATCGTGAAGGTGAAGGTGCGCTTGCCAGAGCGAATAACGGATCAGCACCGGCAACTGTTCCAGCAGCTGCGAGAGCTTGAGTCTCACAGCACGGGCGCGGATGTGGCGGGGGACTAGCTGATGACATTTGGACGAGATGAGCCCGTATTCGCTATCGGCATCGTCGCCCGCCGGATCGGAGTGCATCAGCAGACGCTGCGCAACTACGAACGCTGGGGGCTTGTCGTGCCCAGGCGCTCCGGCGGTGGCACCCGCTACTACTCGATGAGAGACATCGAGCGGATCGAGAAGATTCGCGAGTGGATAGATGTGCTGGGGATCAATCGTGCCGGGGTTGAGGTGATGACCCGGCTGCTGAAGCGAATAGCAGATCTCGAGCAAGAGGTGCGTGAACTGAAGCTCGAGCTAATCAGACGACAGACAGGGCCGAGTCAACTGACTGACGGCGACTAAATACTCAGTTCGGCGGAAACCGAATGGAGGCGGAATGGTACTGAAACAGGAAGACTTCACAGAGCAGGCGAGAGAGGCGCTGGGAGCCTCGCAGCAGATGGTTCTCCAGATGCGCCACAGCCAGTGGGACGCGGAGCATCTTCTGCTCGGACTGCTCCAGGTTGAGAACAGCCTGCCTGCGCAGATGCTCGAGGCGATGGGCATCGAGGTAACGGATGTTTTGCGCGGTGTGACGGCGATTCTCGAAGAGACTCCCAAGGTCTCGGGTCCGAGCCAGGCTGCGCAGATATTCGCGACACCACGCGTGGTGTCGGCGATTGAACGCGCTCGAACGGAGGCTGACAGGCTTAAGGACGACTTCATCGGAACTGACCACCTGATGGTGAGTCTTGTCGCCGATGACTCGGGAAAGCTCGCCGCGCTGTTCAAGGAGCACGGAATCACGCAGGAGCGTGTCTACCAGGCTCTGCAGCAGGTTCGAGGCTCGGCCCGAGTCTCCGATCCCCGCGCAGAAAGCAAGTACCAGGCGCTATCCAAGTACAGCGTCGACCTCACCGAGCTGGCGCAGGAAGGCAAGCTCGATCCCGTTGTAGGACGAGATCTTGAGGTTCGTCGCGTGATGCAGACGCTTACTCGCAGGACCAAGAACAATCCTGTTCTTATCGGAGATGCAGGTGTCGGCAAGACCGCGGTTGTTGAGGGCCTGGCGCAGCGCATCGTTACAGGCGATGTGCCGGAGAGCCTGCGCGGCCGCAGAGTCATCTCGCTTGAGATGGGCTCACTGCTCGCTGGCGCAAAGTTCCGCGGCGAGTTCGAAGAGCGTCTGAAGGCCGTGATGGACGAGATACGCCAGGCTTCGGGCGAGATCGTTCTCTTCATCGACGAGATCCACACCGTTGTCGGTGCTGGCGCCGGAGATGGAGCGCTGGATGCCAGCAACATGATGAAGCCTGCGCTGGCGCGCGGTGAGATGCAGACCATCGGAGCCACGACGCCAGCCGAGTACAGGAAGCACATCGAGAAGGATGCGGCGTTGGAGAGGCGATTCTCACCCGTGTGGGTAGAAGAGCCTGACCCGGAGATCGCGGTCGAGATGCTGAAGACTCTCAGGCCGCGTTACGAGGCGCACCACGGCATCAAGGTTGAGGAAGATGCGATCGAGGCTGCCGTGCGCTTGAGCGCTCGCTACATTTCGGACCGGTTCCTGCCCGACAAGGCGGTGGACTTGATCGACGAGGCAGCGGCCAAGATCAGGATTCAGAACGATGCGATGCCGGGTGACCTCAAAGACCTCGAGCTTCGTATTCGGACGCTAGATGAAGAGGAGGAGGCCGCCTCAGAGCTGGGGAACTACGAGCTGGCTGCTGAGAAGAAGTCGGAGGGTCTGCGCATTTCGCATGAGTATGAAGAGCGAAAGGCTGAGTGGGCGACGACCCATGACACGTGCGACTGCGTGACCGCGGAAGAGATTGCCGGGTTGATTGCAGAGCGGACCGGAATCCCTGTTGACCGGCTGGTCGAGGGAGAGGCGGAACGGCTTCTCCACCTCGAAGAGCGTCTGCACAAGCGCGTCATCGGCCAGGATTCAGCGGTCTCCGTTCTGTCGGACGCGGTTCGGCGCGCACGTGCTGGCCTGAAGGATCCTCGGCGACCTATCGGCTCGTTCATCTTCCTCGGCCCAACGGGCGTCGGTAAGACAGAGCTTGCCAGGGCGCTGGCCGAGTACATGTTCGATGACGAAGAGAACATGGTTCGAGTCGACATGTCGGAGTACCAGGAGCGGCACACCGTTTCACGTCTGATCGGAGCGCCTCCCGGCTACGTGGGGTACGACGATGCGGGCCAACTGACCGAGGTTGTTCGGCGCAGGCCGTTCAGCGTTGTGCTGTTCGACGAGATCGAAAAGGCTCACCCGGAGGTATTCAATACCCTGCTCCAGGTGCTTGATGACGGTCGACTGACCGATGGACAGGGGCGGACGGTTGATTTCCGGAATACGGTCATCATCATGACCAGCAACCTGGGAACATCCGCTGTGCCGCAGGAGTCGATCGGCTTCAAGACATCAGCAAGCGATGCTGGAGAGTCTGCGAACGCACGTGCCGAGGTTGAGGAAGCCTTGAAGCGTGCGTTCCGGCCAGAGTTCCTGAACAGGATCGACGATGTGGTCATCTTCGATTCCCTGACTCAGGACGACACTCTCAGGATCGTGGACAAACTGTTGAGCGAGGTTACGGAGCGGGTCAGCGAACTCGGAGTGACCGTGACCGTTAGCGATGCGGCACGCGAGTGGCTAGCGAGTGAGGGCTTTGACCGCATGTACGGCGCCAGGCCTCTCAGGCGCGCGATCCAGCGTCACGTCGAGAATGAGCTATCCAAGCGAATCCTCGGTGGGAAACTGGAGCGGGGCAGCGCGGTCCACATCGACGGCGGAGAACACGGCCTGACTATTGGAGAGGCGCAGGTTTCAGAAGATAAATCTTCGGAAACCGCTTCACAGTCGCCAGAACCGTCTCTGCCATAGATTAGGCCGATAGCGAAAAGTTCAGGCGGCCGGGGTAAAAGCTCCGGCCGCCTTTTCGCGCCTGATGCCTGACCTGCCAGCTTCACGCTGACCGACAGCTACGGCACAAGCAGGCCCACATGTGCGCATGATTGCAGTGCAATAAGATGCACCTGTGATGCACGACGAGCCAGACAGTGATGAGGCGATCAACCCGTCTCCCAGTGTGCATGAAGCACAGGAAACGTTGAACCCGGAAGGGTCAGCGGAGCCTCGCCGCGAGGGCGGACGGCTTGTCCGCTGGCTCGACGCGCACCCTCGAATTCTCCAGGTTGGAATCTGGACAGTTGTCATCGGGTCGGTGGTCACTGGCTCAGTGATGTTTTTCACCGGGCAGCTTGAGCCTGAGGGAGTGGGCTACACCGGAGCTTTTTTGATCAACCTGATCGGCTCCGCGTCTGTGATCATCCCTGTCCCCGGGCTGGCGGCAGCCTGTGCTGCTGCTGCGCCTGAGGTTGGCCTGAGCATCCTTGCCCTTGGCCTTGTTGGCGCGACGGGATCGACAATCGGAGAACTGACTGGCTACCTGGCGGGCTATGGAGGCCAGTCCTTCGTTCAGCGCTCTCGCTACTACAAGCGAGTGCAGGACCTGGTTATCAGGCGCGGCGCGCTTGCCCTGTTCGTCCTGTCCGCTCTCCCGACACCGTTCTTCGATATCGCAGGCATCGCCTCGGGGTCGCTCAACTACCCGCTGCGACGATTCCTTCTTTGGGTGTTTTTAGGCAAAGCAATTAAGTTCATTGGCATCGCGTTCGCATGTCGGCAGAGCATAAACTGGTTCACAGACCTGCTAAACCTCTAGGTCAGAGTCTCCAGTTTTTCCGTGACCGGAGTGCCGATGGACCGCTTGGAAGAGATCCCAGCACGCCCAGCACCCGAAGATCGACCGCAGCTGAGCCGCACACAGCAGTGGGTCATAGCGCACGCCGATCTCGTTACACGATTCGTTCCGCTCTCGATCGTCGTGATCTTCGTTGTGATCGGCATCACGTTCTGGCTCACCGGCCGGTTCGATGTCGATAGCGTTGGCCTGGCGGGCGTCTGGTTCTTCTCCTTCATTGCCGCCGCTTCGATATTTGTTCCAGTTCCCGGGCTCGCAGCGGTATGTGTCGCCGCGTCGCCTGCGGTTGGGCTTAATCCCATTCTTGTTGGAATCGTCGCTGGATCTGCCGAAGCCCTGGGCGAGATGAGCGGCTACCTTGCAGGAATGGGAGGACGCAGCCTGTTCGAGAAGAACAGGTTCTATCCCAGGTTCAGGGAGCTCCTTGTACGTCGAGGTGGCCTCATACTGTTTGTGGCAAGCATCATTCCCAATCCGCTGTTCGATGTAGTTGGTATTGCTGCCGGAAGCACCCTCTACCCGGTCAAGAGATTCCTGGTGATCCTCTTCTTCTCCAAGTCAATCAAGTCGACAGGTATCGCTTATGCCTGCTTCTGGGGGATCACCTGGATTCAGGACATCGTCGAATGATCAACGGCTCGGAACCGGTCGCCGCGATACTGCTGGCCGCAGGCAGCAGCTCTCGCATGCAGGGCGTTGACAAGCAGTTTCTGGAGCTTGGCGGCCAGCCGGTCTTCCTGCACTCGTTGCAGGTGTTCGAAGCCAGTGAGGCCGTTGACCACGTCTGCATCGTCTTCTCGGAGTCGAACCTTGAGGCGGGTCAAAAGGCTGTTAAGGCGGCTGGCCACAGTAAAGTCAGTGCGATGGTCGCCGGTGGCGCTCGACGCCAGGATTCCGTGAGGCGCGGCATCGAAGCACTTAGCGGACTTTCAGCACCGCCACAGTGGCTGATCGTTCACGATGCAGCTCGTCCGTTTGTCGATGAGTCGATGATCATCAGCGGTCTTGAAGCTGCACAGACTTCAGGCGCAGCGGTGACCGCGGTGTCCCTCAAAGACACGGTTAAGGAGGTCGAAGGCAGCGCAGTAGTCGCTACACCAGATCGCGACGGGCTGCGGGTGATCCAGACTCCGCAGGTCTTCCGGGCATCGACGCTGATCGAAGCCCATGAGGCGGTCTCAGACGATGTCACCGATGACGCGTCGATGGTCGAGATCAACGGAGGCTCAGTTGTCGTTTTTCCGGGCAGCTACGACAACATCAAGATCACCACTCCCGAAGATGTGCCGCTGGCTGAACTGATCTACGCACGCAGATCTGGACAACCAACCGACCCTGCTGTCCGGAGATGGGGGATCGGGTTTGACGGCCATCAACTTACTGTCGGTGGACCGCTATTGCTTGGCGGTGTCGAGATCGAGTTCGATAGCCATCTCGAAGGCCACTCTGATGGCGATGTGCTGCTGCATACCGTCAACTCGGCTCTACTGGGCGCGGCCGGGCTTGGCGACATGGGCTCGAACTTTCCATCGTCAGACCCGAGCCTGGAAGGGATCGACAGCGCCGAGCTGCTTGCCATCTCTATAGATAAGGTTCGGGCGGCAGGTTGGGTTGCGGAGCACCTCGATGCTACTATCATCGCCCAGCGGCCCAGGCTCTCGGGATACGTAGAGTCGATATCCGCCAGAATCGCACAGGTTGTTGGCCTTGGTACTGACGCTGTCAACATCAAGGTGACCTCGACCGATCACGTCGGTGCGATTGGCGAAGGGCTTGGCATCGCCGCCCAGGCGATCGCTACCATCCGACGATCTTGATTTAGATTCAGCGCGCCTCAAACGGACCAGAATGCGACTCTACAACTCACTCTCCCGCACTCGTGAAGAGTTCAACCCCCTCGGTGACGAGGTGCTCATGTACGTGTGCGGCGTAACGGTCTATGACCGCCCTCACATGGGGCACGCGCTCAGCAGCATCGTCTTCGATGTGCTGCATCGTTACCTCGAGTACCGCGGATACAGCGTTCGCCGGGTTCAGAACTTCACCGATGTTGACGACAAGATCATCAACCGCGCCAACCAGGACGGGATAGCTTCCGAAGAGGTGGCCGAGAAGAACATCAAGGCGTTCTTCGATGTGATGGACCCGCTCAACGTGCGCAGGGCGACTGTTCATCCGCGGGCGACAGAGGACATGCCGGAGATCATAGGGATGATCTCGACTCTGCTGGACTGCGGAGCCGCCTACGAGGCCGATGGATCGGTCTACTTCCGAGTGCGGTCCGATGCTGACTACGGCAAGCTGAGTCACCGAACGGTGGACGAGATGCTGGAAGGCACTCGATTTGAGGTTGAGGCCGGCAAAGAGCACCCAGCGGATTTCGCACTATGGAAGGCATCCAAGCCAGGCGAGCCGGCGTGGGACAGTCCGTGGGGCGAAGGAAGGCCCGGCTGGCACATCGAATGCTCAGCAATGGCGCTAAAGCACCTGGACAGGCAGATCGATATCCATGGCGGCGGCCTCGACCTGATCTTTCCGCACCACGAAAACGAGCTGGCTCAGACAGAGACAGCGCTCGGCGTTGAGCCGTTCGTGCAGTTCTGGATGCACAACGGAATGGTGCGCAAGGCCGGAGACGAGGAGATGAGCAAATCTCTCGGCAATGTTGTCAATGTCGAAGATGCCTTGAAGCAGACCTCTGCAGACGCGATTCGCCGCTGGGCGCTGCAGAGCCACTACAGAAGTCCGTCTGTGCTGAACGATTCCAGCCTCGACGAAGCAGAATCCGCGATGCGCGCCCTGCGAGTCGCAGCAAACGTTGATCCCGTGACCGGTGGCGCTGAACTGGATGCCGGGCCGTTCGAGGCAAGTTTCATCGAGGCAATGGACGATGATCTCAACACGCCCCGTGCCCTGAGTGCTCTTCATGATCTCGCCCACGGGATCAACCGCTCACACGCTGCAGGTGAAGATGTGAGCAAGACACGCGACCTGCTGATTGAGCTGACCAGCGTGCTTGGTTTTACTCTCGAAGAGCCTGAACGACCCGCCTCTGCCGATGGAATCAGCGACGCAGAGATCGAGTCGCTGATCGAGGAGCGGGCGAGTGCGCGTGCAGAGAAGCGCTGGGCCGATGCAGACTCGGTTAGAGATCAGCTTCAAGAAGCGGGGATCGCCATCGCCGACAGCCCGGACGGGACGACCTGGACGCGGCTGTAGACGACTGAGTTAGCCCTCGACCCGCACGTTGATGATCGCTACCGCCACGAATATCGTGGCGATCACGATAGTAGCTCGGAAGAGCAGGCGCTCGATGCCGCGGCGAGATCGGAATGTGCTCTCCGCCTGGCCGAAGACCTGACCCGCGTTTCCGCGAACCTGCAGTAGCAGAACCCCGACGAGCGTGATGCTGAGAAGCAAGAGGATTATCGTGAATGCGGTATCGCCCATGTCGGCTCCGGCGTTAGATCGATGAAGTTGCCAGGTACTGGCTGGTTCGAAGTGTTCAGCACTCTACTTTAACGGTTTCGAAGTCGATGTGGACTGTGCACAGGCAACCAATGTCGCAGCATGTGCACTGGGATCAGCCTCAAGATCCTGACTTCATCGCCTCCAGCTTTTCGCCCAGCATCTCAAGAACAACTGGAGGATCGGCCTGGCCCTTTGTCTGCTTCATGACCTGGCCCATCAAGAACCTGACAGCTGTCTCCTTGCCGCCCATGTAGTCACTCACAGCATCCGGGTTGCCGGAGATCACCTGCTCAACCACAGGCTCCAGCGAAGACGAGTCACTGACCATCCCCAGGCCTCGCTCCTCGATGATCGACGCTGGATCTCCACCGGACTCCCACATCGCCTCGAAGACCTGCTTGGCCGTGCTGCTGTTTATCTCACGGCTGATCGACCGATCGATCAGAGCCGCCAGCCCGGCAGGCTCGATCTTCGTGCTCGCCGGGTCCTCGATCGACTCGGCATTCATGAGCCGGGCCATCTCGCCGTTCAGCCAGTTGGCAGCTTCTTTAGCCAGCACCTTGTTATCGCCGCTCACTGAGCCTGCGCCCGCCCTGACGGTCTCCTCGAAATACTCTGCGGTCGCCCTGGTCGCGGTAAGCAGACGAGCGTCGTACTCGGAGAGCGCAAACTCGTCGATGAAACGCTGCTTGCGCTGTGCAGGCAGCTCCGGAAGAGACTCCTCGATCTCCTCCACCCAGCTGCGGCTGATCACCAGCGGCGGGATATCCGGCTCCGGGAAGTAGCGATAGTCGTTCGCCTCTTCCTTGCTGCGCTGCACAACAGTGCGGTCGCTGCCATCGTTCCATCCTCTTGTCTCCTGGACGATGCGCTCACCGGTCTCGATCGCCTTGATCTGCCTGTCGATCTCGTACGAAACAGCCCTGGCCACCGCAGAGATGCGGTTCATGTTCTTCACTTCGACCTTTGTGCCAAGGACGTCTGAGCCGCGCTCTCGGACACTGATGTTGGCGTCGCAGCGGAAGGATCCCTCTTCCATGTTCGCCGTGCCTACACCCAGATACCGAATGATCGACTGCAGCGTTTCGATGTATTCCACAACATCATCAGCAGTGCGCAGGTCCGGCTCCGTGACGATCTCCATCAGGGGAACACCGGCGCGGTTCACGTCCATCAGTGCATATCCGGCCTGGCCGTTCAGTCCCTCGACGTGGACGAGCTTCGCCACGTCTTCCTCCATGTGAACGCGGTTGATTCGCACGGTGCGTTCCGCATCACCCGGCAGATCAACCTTGCCATCGAAGCAGATCGGCTCGTCGTACTGAGATATCTGGTAGCCCTTGAGAAGGTCGGGATAGTTGTACTGCTTGCGGTCGAACTTGGTGACTTCGGCGATCTTGCATCCCAGCGCCAGCCCGATCTTGATTGCGCTCTCAACCGCGGACTCGTTCACGACCGGCAATGTGCCGGGCAGCGCAAGAGTCACCGCGTCGACGATCGTGTTCGGCTCAGCGGACTGGTAACCAGCGCTCGAGTGGCTGAACATCTTGCTGTCGGTGTTCAGCTGAACATGTGTCTCAAGTCCGATTACAGCTTCGTATTCGGTCATAGTTCTTGCGGTCCGGGAGAATCGAGCGCGGCTGAAGCCGTGCGAAGGCCAGTTGTTTTAGGAAGAAGACGGGTCAATTCTGCCATGAACCCGAGATCGTTGCGATGATTCGAGGCTTCTGCTGGTACGACGGTGAGAAGAACACCTGCACATGTGCCACCGAACTCACGACGTAGTGTGGACACAAGATTCGGTTCGGTATGACGAAATTCGTTGACGCTGCTACTGGCCGGACATAGAATTTAATACCTGACCGTATAGGTCAGGAATCCAAACCTGGCTTGAATCGCTTACCGGCTCTGAATATGACAACTCCCAGAACCACCCCTCCTCAATCGATCTCCCGCGAAACCGATCTCTCGGAGATGGAGTATCGCTGGGGCTTCGTTACAGACGTTGACGCTGAGATCGCGCCGAAGGGCCTGACAGAAGACACGGTCCGCTTCATATCGGCCAAGAAGAACGAGCCAGACTGGCTGCTTGAGTGGCGTCTGAAGGCATTTCACCACTGGCAGAAGCTGCAGGCTGAAGAAGCCGAGCCGACCTGGGCGAAGGTCGATTACCCGGCCATCGACTACCAGGAGATGATCTACTACTCAGCGCCGAAGAGTCCGGATGACGCTCCGAAAAGCCTTGATGAGGTGGACCCGGAACTGCTCGAAGCCTTCGACAAGCTGGGTGTCCCGCTTCACGAGCGAGAGAAGCTGGCAGGTGTTGCGGTTGATGCGGTGTTTGACAGCGTCTCAGTCGCGACCACGTTTGCCGACCAGCTTGAAGAGCTGGGGATAGTCTTCTGCTCCTTCAACGAAGCGGTGCAGAACCACCCTGAGCTGGTGAAGAAGTACCTGGGCAGCGTCGTTCCATACACAGACAACTTCTTTGCGACTCTGAATTCGGCCGTTTTCAGCGATGGCTCATTTGCCTACGTGCCGCCCGGCGTGAAGTGTCCTATCGAGCTGATGACCTACTTCCGAATCAACACGGAGGGTTCCGGCCAGTTTGAGCGGACGCTGATCATCGCTGACGAGGATGCTTTCGTGAGTTACCTCGAAGGCTGCACCGCTCCGATTCGCAGGACTAGCCAGCTTCACGCAGCAGTCGTCGAGCTGATCGCACACGACAATGCTGAGATCAAGTACTCGACAGTGCAGAACTGGTTCCCGGGGACAAAGGAAGGCGAGGGCGGCGTCTACAACTTCGTCACGAAGCGAGGCAGGGCCGACCACCACGCCAAGATCTCATGGACGCAGGTTGAGACAGGCTCGGCGATCACGTGGAAGTACCCGAGCGTGATCCTGCGAGGCGATAACTCGGTTGGGGAGTTCTACTCGGTGGCGCTTGCCAACAATCATCAGCAGGCCGACACCGGCACCAAGATGATTCACCTTGGCCGAAACACCAAGAGCACGATCGTCTCCAAGGGCATCTCAGCCGGGCAGGGGCAGAACACCTACCGCGGTCAGGTCAAGATCATGCCCGGAGCCGAAAACGCCACTAACCACACACAGTGCGACTCGCTCTTGATTGGCGATCGCTGTGGAGCGCACACGGTTCCCTATATCGAGGTGCAGAACCCGACGGCGCGGCTTGAGCATGAAGCCTCGACATCCAAGGTGAGCGACGACCAGCTCTTCTACTTGATGCAGCGAGGCATCTCGGAGGAAGAGGCGCACCACATGATCATCACTGGCTGGAGCCGTGATGTGATTCGGGAACTGCCGTTCGAGTTCGCCATGGAGGCGAGCCAGCTACTCAAGGTCTCACTCGAAGGCGCGGTTGGATAGAGACGAGTCCTTCAACAGGATTGGACTAACACCAGGAACGGAAATGCTTGAAGTAACGAATCTGCACGCACGAGTTGCCGATGCGGAAGACGGTGAGATCCTTAAGGGCCTGAACCTCACAGTAAAGACTGGAGAGGTGCACGCCATCATGGGGCCGAACGGCAGTGGCAAGAGCACATTTGCGAACGTGCTTGCAGGTAGGCCAGAGTACGAAGTCACAGACGGTGAGATCGCTTTCGAGGACGAGAGCATTCTGGAGATGCCCCCGGATAAGAGGTCTCACCGTGGAATCTTCCTCGCATTCCAGTACCCGTCAGAGATTCCCGGCGTGCGTCCATGGCAGTTCATGAAGGCGGCGCTCGACGCGAAGTACGAGGCCAGCGGCCAGAAGAAGCTGAGCGTGCGTGAGTTCTCGAATCTGTTCGACTCTAAGGTCGCCGAGGTCAAGATCAATCCAGAGTTGATGAAGCGTTCGCTGAACGAAGGCTTCTCAGGCGGTGAGAAGAAGCGGAACGAGATGCTTCAGCTTGCCATCCTCGAACCGAAGCTCGCAGTGCTGGATGAAACCGACTCCGGCCTCGATGTCGACGCCATGCGGGTGGTGGCAGATGCAGTCAACGCACTTCGATCGCCGGACAGATCGTTCATCCTCGTGACGCACTACAACCGTCTGCTGAACCACATTCGGCCAGATGTAGTTCACGTGCTGGCTGAAGGTCAGCTTATCGAGACGGGTGGTCCGGAGCTTGCCGAAGAGGTTGAGAGGGAAGGCTACAAGCGCTTCCTCGAACAGCACGCAGCCGCCACCAGCTAAGAAGAGTCAAAACGTAGATAGCCAGCTAATCGAATGACCACCACAGCATCACAGGGCACAATCCAGAACTACGCCGCCGACTTTGCCGCGCGGGCAGATGGCCAGCCTTGGCTCGATGCTCTGCGCCGAGAGGCATGGGCAGAGTTCGAGAGGCTTGGCTTCCCAACCGCTCGCCGAGGCAATGAGCTGTGGAAGTACACGGACCTGCGCCGTCTGGATGCAGAGGCGTTCAGCCTTAACGGTGTTTCGTCTGGCGGAGCGGCCCTCGACCTCGCTTCGGTCGCACCATGGCATGACGACTGGCACACCGCGGTTGTTATCGACGGTGCCCTCGATCTGTCGAGAACCAAGAGCAGCGATAGCGCCGGAGTGACGGTATCTGATCTGGATGACGCCGAAGGCGAGCTTCAGAGCGTATTCAGTTCCGTCGCCAGGATCGAAGGCAGCCCTTTCGTTGCCCTGAACACCGCGCTGTTCCGGTCTGGAGTTGTTGTTGATATCGCCGCCGATGCGGAAGTTGAGCAGCCAGTCCACATCCTTCATGTGATCACCGAAGCCGAGGAGAATCGGGCCTTCTACCCTCGAGCGCTTGTCCGTTCCGGCTCAGGCAGCAAAGCCACCGTCATCGAGTCTTTCGTGAACCTCAGCACAGGCTCCCAGCTTGTGGTGCCCGTCTTCGAAGCCCCCCTGTCCGAAAACGCTGAACTGACTCACTTCCGGGTACAGCTAGAGAACGAGAAGACTGTCCATATAGGAACCACGCGCTCAGAGCAGCCCGCGGGCGCCGTGTTCAACTCCACCACGTTCTCTACAGGTCCGGCAATCGGCCGCAACGATGTTCACACCAACCTCGCTGCCGAAGGCGCTGAGACCACTCTGCACGGTCTTTACATCACGAACGGTAAGGCGCACCAGGACAACGAGATCAGCACGACTCACCAGAAGCCTCACGGCACCAGCCACCAGTTCTACAAGGGAATCCTCGCAGGCAATTCCCGCGCCGTATTCAGTGGCAAAGTCATCGTACAACCAGGAGCGATGAAGACTCTGGCCCAGCAGAAGGACCTGAACCTGCTGCTGTCACACGGAGCGGAGATCGATACGAAGCCGAGCCTTGAGATCTATGCTGACGATGTCCAGTGCGCTCACGGCGCGACGGCCGGTCACGTCGATCCCAACATGCTCTTCTACCTGATGTCACGCGGGGTTGGCCGGGAAGAGGCCGCGAAGATGCTTGTGACCGGATTTGCCTCTGAAATCGTCGATGAGTTTGAGCCTGAGCAGCTCAGAGATTTCCTGTACGCGAAGCTCGACGAGATCATTCCGGCGCTTGATTCAGAAGGGATTCTGTAGTCATGGCTGATGTTCAGTACTTCGCAGTGGCCACCACAGCCGATATTGAACCCGGCGAAGTCTTCATCGCCGATGTGGAAGGCGTGCAGATGGCGGTTTGCAACGTGGATGGCGACTTCTATGCCATCCGTGACGCCTGCACCCACGATGGAGCATCCTTTGATCAGACCGACCTGGAAGGCCCGGAGATCTTCTGCCCAAGGCACGGCGCTGTCTTTGA
The DNA here is from genome assembly GCA_028281895.1 of Dehalococcoidia bacterium. Taxonomy (GTDB): domain Bacteria; phylum Chloroflexota; class Dehalococcoidia; order Lucifugimonadales; family Lucifugimonadaceae; genus JAJCYX01. The sequence continues at coordinate 2,330 of JANQIZ010000160.1, read as the reverse complement.
TGTGACATCGGGCGCTGTGCTTGGCGCTCCTGCGAACGCTCCGGTGGATACCTTCCCGGTGCGAGTGACCGGCAACACCATCGAAGTCGGCATTCAGCAGTAGACACGGCGTGGCAGCGTTGTCTTCGCCCGGCCCGGGCGAGCGCAGACCGCCTGATTGGGCCGATCTTAGCCACTGACTACGTCCATGGAGTCCAGATGACACTCGATGTCGAAAAGATCCGTGCTGACTTCCCGATCCTGGAGAGACAGGTCGGTGGCAATCAGCTCGTCTATCTAGACAATGCCGCAACTTCGCAGAAACCGCGGCAGGTGATCGACGCGCTCACGGACTACTACACGCGCTACAACGCGAACGTGCACAGAGGTGTGCACACACTCTCCGTAGAGGCGACCGAAGCGTTTGAGTCGGCTCGTGCAAAGGTGGCGAGATTCATCGGTGCAGAGGCTCCTGAGTCCGTGATCTGGACTCGCAACATCTCAGAGGCGCTTAACCTCATGGCGTATTCGTGGGGCGATGCCAACGTCAGCGCAGGCGACGAGATCGTCGTGACTGCCATGGAGCATCACTCAGGCATCGTTCCGTGGCAGCAGCTTGCGGCCCGCACCGGCGCAGAGCTCAAGATCATTCCCAGGACGGAAGACGGCCGGCTGGATATGGCGGCCGCGGAGAGACTGATCACGGGCAAGACGAAGTTCGTGTCCGCTGTGCACATGTCTTCTGTGCTCGGGACGATCAATGATGTGAAAAAGCTCGCCGATATGGCACATGCCAACGGAGCTTTGATCTTTGTCGATGCGGCCCAGAGCGCTCCTCACATGCCGGTGAATGTTGTAGACCTCGATTGCGACTTCCTTGGCTTCTCAGCCCACAAGATGCTTGGCCCAACGGGAATTGGCGTTCTCTACGGCCGTCTCGATTTGCTGGAGGCGATGCAGCCCTGGATGTTCGGCGGCGACATGATCCTGACGGTGAGCTACGAAGACGCCACGTGGAATGATCTGCCTTACAAGTTTGAGGCTGGCACTCCGAACATCGCAGATGCTATCGCTACAGGAGCGGCGATCGACTACCTCGATTCGATCGGCATGGAAGATGTGGCGCAGCACGAAGACAGGCTGACCTCGTACGCTCTTTCCCGATTCAAAGAGCTGGACCGAGTGAAGATTCTCGGGCCTGTCGATTCGGCACAGCGCGGCGGGATCATCTCGTTCAATCACAAGAGCATCCATCCGCACGACATCGGAACCGCTCTGGATCAGATGGGGATTGCTATCAGGACAGGCCATCACTGCGCGATGCCGCTTGTCAGAAGCTACGATGTTGTTGCAGCAGCCCGCGCGAGCTTCTATATCTACAACACCGAGCAAGAGATCGACGCATTGATCGAAGGCCTCAAGAAATCCGAGGAGTATTTCCTCAAATGATGGGCGGAACCTCGGGATTGGAGCACCTGGATGAGCTCTACGAGAGCATCATCCTCGATCACTATCACAATCCCCGAAATACCGATCCGCTTGAGTCGCCTGACATCGATGTCGAGGCTCATAACCCGTTCTGCGGCGACGAGATTCACATCCAGCTGGACATTGAAAACGGCAAGGTGTCTGGCGTTAGTGTTTCGGGGCAGGGCTGCGCGATCAGCCAGTCATCAGCATCGCTGCTGGCAGAGATGCTCGACGGCACGGAAGCCACTGAAGCTCTTGAGCTCGTCTCTCTCGTTCGGCGGATGATGCGCGGTGATGAGCTGTCAGAGGAAGAGCAAGATCAGCTCGGCGACACCATCGCTCTGGAAGGCGTGAAGCGGTTTCCGGTCCGCATCAAATGCGCGCTACTCTCGTGGACTGCGCTTGAAGACGCTCTCAACGGCTAACGAAGCCAGGCTCACCTAACCGGGGCTGAGCCACAGCTTTGTCAGGAAATCTGTACTCGCTCCACCCGTGTCTGGATAAGCGCCACGCACTCGCGGCTGCATCAGCCAGTGGTCTGCGGCCTCTACAGGATAGAACCGCTGTTCGTGTTCCATGATTCGGCCCTGGATCTCCCGCAACAGATCCGCCCTCGATTCACGATTCATCTCAACTGCCTGCCGGTCAATTAGATCGTCAAGCTCCGGGTCTGCGAAGCCTGTTGCGTTCCAAGGTCCGTCAGAGTGATAGATGCCGAACAGCTGAGCATTGAGACTCGCCATCGGTGGCGGTGCGCCAATAAAGATGTCGAAATCGCCCTCGAGCCACACCTCATCCGCGAAAACCCGTGTCGTCACTGACTCGACCTGAGCCTGTATACCGATCTCGCCCATCGCTGCAGCCAGCGACTCTGCCGTCTG
>JANQIZ010000147.1 GCA_028281895.1 Dehalococcoidia bacterium | reverse complement strand
ATGCTGGAGATGGCCCGCGCAAGCGCGACCGGGTTTGGACCCTGCCAATCAGGCCGCAGGAATTCCCCGCTCCCGAGCTTCTCGCTCACTGCCTCTGCACCAGTACTCATGCCGGAATGTTATCGGCGGCGAAGACTGTTGTCCCAGCGCGGTATCCTCAGATCATGTCTTCTGCGAAGTTTGTTTTTCTTGGAACCGGAACATCTGAGCGCGTGCCGAGGGTGACGTGTGTGTCCCGCCCCCAGGTCACTTGCGCCGTATGCGCAGATGCGATGCGGCCCGGCTCGAAGAACAGGAGGCGCAACACGTCGCTGCTGGTGCAGACGCAGGGTCACTACGGCTCGACGGTCAACATCGTGATAGACGCTGGCAAGTCGTTCTACGAGGGCTGTGTCGAGCTGTTTCCAGAATTCGGTGTGGAGAAGCTCGATGCCGTGGTGCTGACTCACGCACATGCCGACGCTGTGGCCGGACTGGACGACCTGCGCGACTGGACGATGAACACGCGCTTGGCGATGCCGCTGTACGTCCGCAACGAAGACATGCCGGTGCTGTCGAAATCGCACTTCTACCTGTTGGACAAGTCGCTGAGGATGAGTGGTGGCGGCGTGGCGGACATCGAGGTGATCGAGACTGGATCGGAGCCGTTCGATGTTCTCGGTGTTGAGTTCATACCGCTGCCTGTTGAGCATGGACCGGGCTTCAGCACCAACGGATACAGGATCGGGAATGTCTGCTACATGCCGGACGTTTCTAGGATTCCCGATTCGACCGCCGCGTTGATGGCGAACTGCGATGTGCTGGTGCTGGATGCGCTGCGCCCCGGCAGAACACATGGTTCTCACCTGACCATCGAGCAGGCTGTAGATGTGACTCGCGAGCTGAGGCCCGGACGGGCGATCTTCACGGACATGACGCACGACATCGAGCACTATTCGACGAACGAGGCTTTGGCGAAGCTGAAGGAGTCTGAGGGCCTGGAGATCGAGCTGGCCTACGACGGAATGTGGTTTGAAAGCAAGATCGGCGCCAGAGCGGACTAAAAACGGGCTAAACGACCTGTGCCTGCCTGAGCATGCGGCGGCGCTTGTCGTGGCTTCGCAGCATCTTCTCCAGCTGGGCAAGACCCTTGCGAGTGTCCGAGGCCACTCTTGCGGGATCCAGTCTTTCCATGCGCCGTTTGAACAGCCAGTAGGTGAAGCTGTCGCCTTCCCCAAGAGTGAATCCGGGCGGATTCAGATCCGAACCGTCTGTCTCTGAGAGGCCAGACTCCGCACAGTACTCGTCCCAGAGACCGTCCCTGTCGTTGCCATAGAGCCTCTGGTACACCTCGTCGCAGCGATCATCGGACGGAGCGCGCCCGCCTGCGACTCGACGCTTGGCTATCTCTTCTCGCGCAGCGACGATCAGCCCTTGCTCCACGGTCACGCCATAGAAGAAGCTGAGGCAAGCTCGGGACTTGTCAACACCGAGGATTCGCATGAACTCGGCCTCTGAGAAGCTTCCAAAGAGGTCTGGAGTATCGAGCCACTCCTGCCAGAGATCGGTTTCGGGAGCGTTCTCGGCACTATGCAGGATACGGCGAGCCAGCAGACGCCAGTCGAAAGCCTCTCCCCAGATGAGGTACTGGTAGTGCTCATCGTCCAGCGTTTCGGACGCCTCGGGCCACTGCCCTATCGTCTCCAGCACCAGCTGCTTCCAGTCGTCCGGCCGGGCGATCAGGTTGATCTCTAGCTCGACGAGCAGCTCTGTGGCCGGACGCGATGCACGCGTGATGTCGACCGGACCGTCGCTGGCGACTTCCGATGCGAGTGCGGCGTCTGCATTGTCAGGGCTGGTGGTCATACTTCTCCATGAAAGCATAACGATCCGCTTTTGGAGTGGAGATCAACTTCAAAAAATCTGCGTGAGGCAGGGTATTGACAACCCGGTTCGGCGGACACCAGCCGCGCCGGGCCATGCCAACTCCGTAGCGCAGATCAGCGAACTGGTGAATCCTGTGCGAGTCGGTGCCGATCGAGAACATGACGCCGAGCTCGATCGCTCTTCGTATGTGAGTGTCCTTCAGATCGAGTCTGGCTGTTGAGGCGTTGATCTCAAGGAAGGTTCCGGTCTCGACGGCGGCTCGGCAGATGGCATCGAAATCGAGCTCTACAGGCGCTCTCCGGCCTATGAGACGCGTGGTGAGATGAGCGACGACATCAAGATGCTCGCTCTCCATCGCTGCGATGATTCGAGCCGTCATCGTCGGGCCGTCCTGGTCCATCGACGAATGGATAGAGCCGAGGACAACATCGAGCTCGGCCAGCGCTTCATCAGGGTAGTCGAGGCTGCCATCGGCCAGGATGTCCATCTCGGTTCCTGTCAGCAGGCCTATCCCGTCCAGCTTCGCGTCGAGATTCCGTACCGCCTCGTTGTGCTCAGCCAGTTTCTTGACCGACAGGCCGCTGGCGACCACTGCGGACTTCGAGTGATCGGTGATGGCCAGATATTCGAATCCTGCGTCCTGCGCGGCCTTCACCATCTCCTCCATTGGGAAACGGCCGTCTGTCCAATCAGTGTGCGAGTGCAGATCGCCCTTCACATCATCGACGGTTATGAGTACTGGCAGCTCGCCAGCCTCCGCGGCCTCCAGCTCACCCGAGTCTTCACGAAGCTCAGGAGCGATGTATGGCAGATCGAGGCGTCGATAGATCTCCTCTTCGCTTGAAAACTCTTCGATCTCGTCGGTCTCGATGTTCTTTGCGCCGTACTCATTCAGCGAAAGGCCGCGCCTGTTCGCCCTGTCACGGAGCCTGATGCCATGCTCCTTGCTGCCGGTGAAATACAGAAGAGTGGCAGCGAAAGACGCATCGGGAACGACTCTCAAATCGAACTGAAGGCCGGAGTCCATGACGACCATCGACTTGGTGTCGCCCTTGCTCATCACGTCTTTGACCGTGGGAAGCGTGGTGAATGCGTCCATGACCGCTGCCGGATCGTCAGCCGAGCAGAGCATGTCGATATCGCCGATGGTCTCGCGATGACGGCGCAGTGAGCCTGCATATGTGAGGTTGCGGATGCCGGTAATAGCATCATTCAGTGCAGCCATCACTCGCTCAGCCTCAGGCAGCACGTCGCCTATCGGAATTCGCTCACCCTGGCTGATCCGTGACTCCAGGTGGCGAAGGATGTTCTGAGCAACCTTCTTGCTGATGCGCGGCAGTTTCTCGAACTCGCCAGATTCGATTGACGCCTTGAGAGCTTCACGGGAGTCGATGCCCAGCTCTTCGGCTGCCCGCATCGCTGTCTTGGGTCCGATGCCGGGGACCTTGGTGATCTCAAGAATCCCCGACGGCATCTCGGCCTTCAGCTTCTCAAAGAACTGAAGGCTGCCAGTCTCGGCCAGTTCCTGGACCTTGCTGACTATCGCATCGCCGAAACCGGGAAGAGCGCGGAGCTGGTCTTCGGGCGCGCTGGCAAGCTCGAACTGGAGATTGCCTATGGCATCGGCGGCGCGAGAGTAGGCGCGGGTCTTGAAGACGGAATCGCCACGAGCCTGGAGCAGCGTTGCGATGTCGTCGAAGATCCGAGCGAAGTCGGAGTTCTGGAGTCTTGGTGAGGCTGAAGGCATGCTGCCTTCAGGATACGGCAGTTCGGGGCAAGCCTATCGCCGGCTCTTGGCCTGTTTCTGCGCGGCTCGTTCCAGTCTGCGGCGCTCCTGGCGGGTCAGCTTGCGGCCATCTGCAGTGTGCGTCGGAACCTGCCCTCGCTCAGTGCCATGTCCTCGCCCCACTCCAGCCATCACCGATTTTTGACCTGCCACGGCCGCTGCCCTTCGGCGCGCTG
>JANQIZ010000116.1 GCA_028281895.1 Dehalococcoidia bacterium | reverse complement strand
GCCGAGCTGTTACAAGACCTGGGAGGTCTTGTGTGCCAGTGAGGCGTGCAGATCGCCATGATCTCGCTCAGGCTGACCATGTCTGGCCTCACCAGGGAGCCCGACTACTGGTGCCAGGACGACGCACCCATTCGATTGCGGTGAGTGCCTCCTCCGGGTGATGAGCCACGGAGTGGCGACTGGTGTGAAGCCCGGGCCACCTGCCGCAAGGCGGCGCCCCGGGCTGCTGGAATGGCTGTCTCGCTTCCCTTCAGTGAGCCCAGGCCGTCGCCTTCCACCTGCCGATTTGCAGCTTCGGTTTCGATTGTGAGACGTCAACCGGCCGCGATGAGGCCTCGATCCCCGATGGCGGTTGACCGGGTCTTGCGGCGCTGTTGCGCACTCAAACGGTCTGTCGGCGGGTCCGTATCGTGGCGAGCCATGCCCGGGACAAAACTGGCGCGAAGAGCCGGCCCCATACCTGTGCTTCCTCGTGGCTCAGCTCCTCCTGGTTGTCGCCCTAGTTCTGGCGATTCTCGCGGCGATCCTATGGCTGAGATTGCGCCGCGCACGGGAAACGCTGCGTCACGACGTATGCGATCCTGTCCTCTATCGGTTCATCCCCGCACGCGCGGGGAACACATATGCGCCTGGATCGGTGCTCGTGGGTGGGCCTCGGGCGGCCTGACGCAGGGATCACGCTGCAGGTTGGTCGGTTGCGGGTTCGAGAGCTGCCCCTCATTGCCGTGGTACTCCGCCGTGTGCTCTGTTAATGATTAGCTCTATCGTTCTAGTAGATAAGTTGGTCATAAGATAAGCGATTCTGTTGGATGAGATGCGCCAAGATCTTTATGCTCTGGCGCATGCGAGAAGCGGAGGCTTTCCTTTCGGTCTGTCGACCATTCTCGCAAGTGTCCAGGGCGCAAGATGTTGGTGTAGATCGCCGATGAGAATCACTCATCTTGGGTTAGTATCAATATTCCCTCTCTGAATGGAAAATGGAAGCGATGGTACTGTCGCGTTTTCTGTTCGCTCCATTGGTGCTTGATTTTTGGTAGAAATAAAGTCATTCAAGCTGTTTGACAGTGGGGCAAATTTCTGAGATAGTGACAGAAGCTGCTGAATGGTAAACAATAGTGCGCCAAAATTATTCGAATAATCGATAATGATATCTGCATCAATTATTACGAATAGCCGAGCTCCGAGTGAGTGACAGGCGAAGACTCGTGCGGTGTCGCCGTACATGACGCGGGGCGGTCTGTAAATGAGCGGACCGAACCACGTTGGGCCTGACTGCCTGGTGATGAAGAAAGGAGCATGAGCCTCTGGGATGTCGGGTCGATCGAGATGCGGAGGGCGGCGAGCCGGGCGTGGGTGTCGCGGCTATGCGGACTGCATCAATCGCTGATGACTCGAAGAGGAGGAAAGGTATGCTGACTCGTAGAGCGACGTTTTTCAGGTGGTTTGTCGTGCTTCTCGCCGTGGGCGCAGTGGCCACGGTGGTCAACGCACAGTACACGGATACCAGCTTCGTCGTGAATCCGGACATGGAGGGAGGATCGACCGCCAGCGGGAACGATGACGTCCCTAATGGCTGGACCAAGCTCGAGACCACAACCACCGAGACGTCGGTCGTCTCGGTGGTCACTGACA
>JANQIZ010000071.1 GCA_028281895.1 Dehalococcoidia bacterium | reverse complement strand
CGGAAGTCGGGCGACCAGCCAACGTCACGCAGGTACAGCGCTCCGGTGTTCATGTAGAAGCTCAGCGGCTCGGGCGGCAGTGGGCCGTAGGCCAGGAATGCTGGATTCTCGTACTGCAGGATCGGCAGGTATGTGGTTCTGACCAGACCGACGTCATCGAACTCTAGCGTCCATGCGCTCGACGTGAAGCCGCCGGCCGCGCGCAGCTCATCCGATGTCTGGCCCAGCACGAGGTACTTCCTGGGTCCATCAGCGCCCATCAGGCCAAGCAGCAGTTCCGGTCCATCAGACATCAATCTGCCCGCATCAGTGATTCGCTCCGTCCTCTGCAAGAGTGGATCGACCAGGTAGGACGGCAAGAAGTCGCCGCCATCTCTTTCGAGGACCTGGCGCAACGAATCAAGAGCGCCGATGGTCTGTTCTACCGCCGTCGAGATAGCGCTCCTGTCATCGGCGAGTGAGCGCAGGGCGAGCTGCAGCGTCGCGCCGTCTTCGAGTAGAGAGCCGTTGGATTCGGCAAGGATGTCTCCGCTGGTCGCAAAGGCGTCTACCAGCACCGAGAGCCCCTCTGACAGCTCTGCCAGCGCTTCGATGGACTCCGACATCGCTCCGGTGAAATCGCTCAGGTCACCGTCTGCAAGCGACTCGACCGTCACGGTGTTGAGGCGAGCTGAGGAGGCTGAGCCAGACTCCGCTGCAGTTGCCAGATCCCTCGTTAGTTCCGCGAGATGATTCAGATCAAACTCGCTTGATCCCTGTCCAAAGGAGTTGGCCAGGTCTGTTCCGGTCATAACTACACGGCGCGCATCGGCGATTGCCGCGGATGAGGCCTCGAGCACGTCTCTGAAGCCGAACAGTCGACTCTCAAGTGACTCAAGGCGATCGAGTCTGCGCTGGAATACCCCGAGCAGCGAAGGATTGCCCATATCGGCAATCGCCTCCTCGACAGCCGCCACCTTTGTCGAGGTCTCCAGTGTGTTCGCCTCAAGTGACGCCAGCGTCGAGCTGAACGCGGCAGGGTCGTCTCCTTCACCATCAATAGTCTCCTCGAGCAGTTGCCTGAGATCGAGCAGATCCTCCGCTGCAGCCACCATCGGTCCAGTTGAATCGAGCGATGCCTGCGCTCTCACCACGATCTGATTCGGCGCACGGAGCTGGTCACCGACCCACGGCACCCAGCCAAGCACCGCGGCAGAGACCCGGACCGGTCCGAGCTTCCCTGAGAGTGAATCTGTGCCGCGTTCAGACTCATCGACAAGCTGCAGCGCGGCTGCCAACACATCGGTGTCGCCGGTCGCTATCCCTGAGACATCCAGCGCCTCCGCCCGGTCGAGAATCCGCTCGACGTCCCTCGCCTCGGAGTAGATCCACACCGCGTACGCGCCGCCAAGCACTGCGAGACCGACTACTGAGCCCGCCAGCCACCAGCGCCAGGCAGAGAGTCTCGCCGAGACCTGCCTCGCTACTGCGGATGAGTTGGAGAGTTTCGACAACTGGAGAATGAGATTCGCTTGTGTTCCGATTCCTGCTTGGAACCGATATGAAGCTCAAGTTGATCTACGAATGCGCCGTCCGGTCTGATTGCCGCGCCTTTTCGAGCCGGCTGGCGCATCGAGCCAAGCATATGCCTGCAGCCACAGTCTTCGCGTAGGCATGCGTGCGCGCCAGACGTACGGACACGCATGTGCTTACGCGCCCGGGTCACCAGATTAGTAGCAACAGCGTACACAGGCCTGTTGCAAGTGACACCGAACTCATCGAATAAGTCGATCCCGCAGATCGGCGCTCTGCGCCGGCAGACTGATCGCGTTCGTCAGTTGATAGCAATGCGCCTGTCGCGTCTTGGATCTGCCTTGGCGCTAGCGCTGCTGCTGTCTCTGCTCCCAGGTGTTCTCAAAGAAGCGCAAGCAGCTGGCGACACACACGAAGCGGTGTTTATTGCCGGGCCCTCCTTCAATGTCGGCCAGATCCAGTACCCGGCATCGCATGACTTTGACCTGACCGGCGGCACGGATACCTGTCTCAGCCTCAGCGTGCCACCAGCCGACACCTTCACTCTCTCGCTTGAGTGGCTTCCTCTCAACGGCGATGACGATGATGCCGGCGATCTAGACCTGTACATCTACCTCGACTCTGCCTGCACCGAGTCTGCTCTGCTTACCAGCTCGTTCAACAGCAACTCGTACACAGGCGAGCTTGTTGAGCTGACTCCGCGGGTGAGGAACATCGGAGACGCGCCGGCTGTCGCCGGTGTGCGGATCGGCAAGCGCAGCGGACACGGAGCGCCCGGCACGCTGACCCTCAAGGTCGCATCAGGCGAGGCGTTCTTCCTGGAACACAGCACGTCCGGCGCGCCACTGCCAGGACAGGAAGGCGCGCCAGCGTTCGTCCAGGCCGGACCATACGTAGTCGCAGAGAACTCTCCGGTGGACACAGTCGTTGGCACCATCAATGCGATCGACGACCAGACTGAGAATCTCACGTACTTCGAGCTGGAACCAGCGGAAGGTCAAACCACCTTCGACATCGATCCCGGCACCGGCGAGATAGTAGTAGAAGATCCGACTGTTCTCGACCGGGAATCGGTCGCGGCGCTCACGTACTGGATCGGCGTCACTGACGGCTCGGCCGCCGCGCTCACCAGCGTCCACATCGTCCTGTCAGGCGTGAACGACATGCCGCCCTCAGCGCTCGACACCAGCGGCTCGACTGCTCCCGGCGTTCCGGTCGTGATCCAGTTATCGGGGCTTGATCTCGACATTGATCCAGTGGACAGACTGGACTTCACTGTCGTGACCGCGCCAGTGGAAGGAACGGTGGGCTTGCCAGTGTCTGTTGGGCCGTCCTCTGCGGAGATCGTCTACTCGGCTCCGATCGATTTCACGGGAACAGACGAGTTCACATTCGTTGTGTCTGATGGTGAGACGACCAGTGATCCTGCGACGGTGACTGTTGAGGTGACGCTGGATGGAGCGGTGGTCCCAACACCCACACCGGCTCCTGCCTCCGGAGGAGCGCCTGCTGCACCCGGAAGCGCAGCACCGCCTCCGCCGCCGGGGCCTGGCGCTGGAGGCGAGGCATCGGTTCCACCCTCGGTGCCGAGAGCGGTGCGGGCTGAAGCGGGAGACCGATCAGTCGCATTCACATGGCAGCGGCCACTCGAAGACGGCGGCGTCCCGATCGAGGGGTACCGCATCTTCAACGTCAACACAGCTGCCTCAACGCTCATAAGCGGCGATGTGTTCGAAGGACAGGTTCTCGGCCTCGAAAACGGGATCGACTACCTGTTCCAGGTCAGAGCCTACAACGCCGCTGGCTTCGGTCCCGGCGCGCTGGTCGGCCCTGTCACTCCGGTGGTTGGCACGCCAGCCGCGATAGACCTCGGCGCAACCCTCCACCCCGATGACACCGTCACGCTGTGGTGGCTTCCGCCTGAAGGCGACCGGCTGAAGCCCATCGTCGAATACAACATCTGGTCCCAGGCAGGAGAGCTGCTCGATACTGTCGATCCGGGCGGACAGCTGATTGCGACCATCGACGATCTCAAGCCCGACGCGTTTCACGAGTTCCGGATCACGGCTGTAGATGAAGAGGGCGGTCTGGTCGCCACAGGTGTCAGCGAGCCGGTCTACATGCCTCCAACGCTGGCCATGGCCTTCGATCCGATGCCGGTTGATGCAGTGCTTGTGCCGCTGGAGTCGGACACACGGTTGGCCATAGAAATGGCTCTGCGTGAGATTGCAGGTGGTGCCGGGATGGTCGCTGACGAGCCTGCCATCATGGTCATGGGGCAGGATGCTGCGAGGATCTTCATAGCCGCTGACGATCTGTTGCGAGGTCTTGAGATCTCTCCCGCGTTCATTGTCGAGTCAGAACAGCTTGAGGTAACAGCCGCCGAGAGCCTCAAAATCACACTCGATCTCCGCATCGCTCCCGGAATTTCGCTTCATGGAACCGGCTTCGTTGAGATCGATCCGACCGGAGTTCTCTTCACCCTGGAACTGCCTCAGCTTCAACTCGCCCAGGCCGGCCAGACTGCGACTGGCACCGCCGGAGAGCTCGTCATCGGCCACTCCTCCGTCGCTCTTCGACCCGGCTTTGTGCTCCAGGCCGAATTACAGGAGCTCGAACTCGCCGGTGAGACCGTGCCTGCCGATATGCCTGCTAACGAGGCGATAGCGATTGTCGAGGTGAAACGCGAAGGAGTCGAAATCTACGAAGGTGCGAACGAGACCGTGGAGTTCCGAGTGGCATCCGGGATCGAAGCTGATCTGCTCGCTTTCGAGCCATCTCTCTCGTTCGTGCGAATTGACGCTGACGGCGAAAACCACGCTGCTACGGCCCTCTGCGAACAGCTCGATTCCCACTTCATCTGCTCAGCCCAACTGCCGGCCCCGCTCGTAGGTACATCACTCTATGTAATCAGCCGCGGCTCTTCGGATTCGCAGGACAACTCGACTCCAGAACCCGCTCCCGCCGCAGCCAGCCCTGTTCCCACAGCCACAACCGGTCCGAGCCTGGTGGTGGTCCAGGACATCGAACCCGATCCAGAGCCGACAGCTCAGCCGGTTGAAGCGATCTCCCTGCCGACTCCAACGCCAGCACCGAGCTTTGAAGAGACGATAGTTCCCGAGACAGGCGGCGGCGTCTCTGCATTCGTGACGTGGCTGATGTCCGGCGTGCTGACACTCGTCATGGTCCGCGGCGCCTTCTACGCGGTCGGCAGGCTCAGAGCCTAGCCATCGGCATTTAGCCGGGCCATCTCGACAGCGAACAGCAGCGCCATCGAGCCTCCGCGGTCGTCCTGTCCGACAGAAAACGGCCTGTTGAGATATGCGTCGAGGTCTGGCTGTGGTCCTGTGCCGCCGCATACCTGGTCCAGCTCGCAGTCCGGTCCGATCCGCTCTGAAACGCCTCTCCACGCCGAATCAGCCACCCTTCGCCAGCTTCCATCGAGCAGGCCGAAACGGATCGCTCGGGCGATCGAGTATCCGATCATCGAGGTTGCGCTGTGTTCAAGGTAGGAGTCTGGCCGGTCAATCACCTGCCGCCACATGCCGCTCGCGTCCTGGTGTTCGCGAAGGGCTGTAATGTGCCGGGCGAACGACTCCAGAAGCAGCTCATGACCCAGTCCTCGCTGTGCAAGAGAAGAAAGCGTCTCGGCGAATCCCATCGCTGCGAAGGCGTTTCCTCGTCCCCAGTAGTAGGGCGACGCCTTGCAGTGCCACCAGAGACCATCAGGCTGCTGCGTATCACACGCCTCAAGGAACGATGTCAGCGTGTTCGAGTACCGGGAGTCGCCGGTCAGCGCGAAGGCGCGGCCAAGGACAGTTCCGGCGAAGAAGAAATCCTCCACCCGTATATCCGTGTCGAGCGGCGGAGCGATGGGTTGGTCAAGAGTCGATTTCTCGAAGAGATCAGCAGTGTTCACGAGCAGATCGCGGTACCGCTCGTCACCAGTCGCCGCGTAAAGCTCATCTGCCCAGCAGATACCTGCGAAGTTGGCGGTGCCGCCTGCCCTCGGAGGGCTGCCGAACATCTCGTCAGCAGATGCCAGCACGGGAGCGACAGTCGACTCAATCTCGTCTACCGGCGAAGAGCCTCCATCAAGCTCGTACAGGCGAAGGCGTCCGCTGATCGCCACACCCTGCGTGTACACGATCGGCATGTCGAGTCGATGGCCGTAAACTCTCGCCAGTTTTCGGGCGATTGCCAGCGGGTCATTCGAGTCTTCGCTCACGTTCACGCTCCGTTGTTTGCGATGCCGCGTCCTGGGCTATGATGCCGCGGTCTGTTCAGCACAGCGACCGTTTCCCCGGAGTGTAAGGGCACGCACATGAAGTACGACGCCATCGTAATCGGCGCCGGTTCGGCAGGCGCAGTCATCGCCGCCCGGCTCACCGAAAACCCGGAGCGGTCCGTCCTGTTGCTTGAGGCAGGCCCAGACTATCCCAGCCTTGAGTCCATGCCTGCCGAGATCAGGCACGGCTACGGCGTCGACCGCGATCTGTGGGCGAGAGCGTTCGGCGATGCGAGCACACACAACTGGGGCTACCAGGCACGGGCGTCTGCAGGGTCAGACAGCATCATGGTGCCGCGCGGAAAGGTCGTCGGAGGCTCCAGCGCGGTCAATGCGCAGATCTTCCTTCGCGGCATCCCGGAAGACTATGACGACTGGGCGAGTCGAGGTAACGACGGCTGGAGTTTTCGGGATTTTCTCCCTTACCTGAACGAGATTGAATCCGATCCGCTGGGCGGCGATTTCCACGGCTCCGATGGACCGATTCCGGTCAGGCGTTTCTCCAGAGACGAGTTCAACCCGGAGCAATCAGCATTCTTCCAGGCCTGCGAAAGCCTCGGCTATGCGTCCAGTCCTGATGCCAATGCTCCCGATGCCGGAGGTGTTGCGCCAACGCCGATGAACAACCGCGACGGCATTCGCTGGAGCACATCGCTGACATACCTCGACCCCGCTCGCCATCGCATGAACCTGACAATCAGGCCCGAGACGCTTGTCCACAGGATCGTCATTGAG
>JANQIZ010000028.1 GCA_028281895.1 Dehalococcoidia bacterium | reverse complement strand
ACAGAGATGAACGGCGAGCGCAGGCGCCGGGTCTGCTCACTCACAGACAAAGGGCGTGAAGCATATCGATCCGCCGCGCAGGCGTGGTCGCAAGCGCTTCCGCAGATCGAGTCCGCAGTTCACTCGGCAGGCGTCACGGCTTGCTGCTCCCCGTCCGATGTGCCCCAGTCAATCAACGCAGAAGGAATATCGCTATGAAGCCACTCGAAGGCACGAACGTGATAGCAGCGAAATCCGACGGCAGCGCCGGTTGCGGTGGGAACTGCAACTGCGCAAGCTCGGACAGCATGGAGGCAACTGACCTCACCGGCGCCATCCAGGAGCGTTACAGCAAGGTCGCAGTGCGCGGAGCAAGCTCTGGTTCGGCAGATGGATGTTGCGGATCAGGCGCATCGGATAGCAGCTGTTGCGGCTCCTCTGCGACTCTCTATGATCAGTCCCAGGTAGACGCCATCACGCCAGAAGCAGCCGGAGCTTCAGCAGGGTGTGGCAACCCGGTCGGCATCTCGGACGTCAAACCTGGAGAAGTGGTTGTCGACCTTGGCAGTGGAGGCGGGATCGACTGCTTCCTTGCCGCAAAGGTGGCCGGTTCGTCGGGTCACGTCTACGGGGTGGACATGACGAACGAGATGGTGAAGCTGGCTCGTGAGAACGCAGAGCGACTGGATGCGCAGAACGTAACGTTCCTGCTGGGCCGAATCGAAGCGGTGCCGCTCCCGGACAGCTCGGCAGACCTCGTGATCTCGAACTGCGTTATCGCACTCGCTCCTGACAAGCAGCAGGTCTTCGACGAGATCATGCGCGTCCTCAAGCCTGGCGGACGGTTCGTGGTCGCCGATGTGGTTTCCACCCGCGAGGTCCCTGATGATGTGAAGCAGGACATGGCCGAGTGGGTGGCGTGCATAGGCGGAGCCGATCTCCAGTCGCGATATATCAGCCGTATAGCGAACACAGGCTTTGAGAATGTCGAGACACTGGCCGATGTTGCCTACAGCGGCGACCCGGATGGTGACGAGTGGCGGAGTTCGCTGCGCAGCGTGACGATTCGAGCGTTCAAACCTGCCTGACTACAGAGTTCATCGGCATTCAGCGCAGCGGCTTCATTGCGGTGACATAGGACATCGGGCCGCCTCTAAAGAGACGCCATGAGGTGTCCGGGTGAAGCGGCGTGCTCAACGCCACCGCCTTCATACCTGCCCGCATCACCGCTCGCCGAGCATGGAACATCTGCAGATGGAGTAGCTCAGCAGGCTGCTGGCCGGGAATCGGTCTTCTCACCCAGCCGCGCCACCAGTCACGACCGGGTACTGCGAACGGCATCCTGCTCATTCTGCCGAACCAGAGCATCGAGACTCCGCCCGGCTTCAAGACCCGTGAGATCTCTTCACACATCCGCTCGAACCCCTGCAGATTGGCCAGCCTCAGAATGCCTGAGTGCGAGTAAACGAACTCAACGGAGTCGTCGGGCAAAGGCAGTTTGCCCTCAGCATCAATACGCTGATGGCTGACATTTTCGCTGACAGGATCCGCCGGGCTATCGAAATCATCGAGCGCCACCGCGGTGACCGCTCCGAAGTAGCTTGCCGCTGGCCGCAGCAGCCTTCCGTTGCCATAGCCCAGCTCGACTGCAGTGGAGCGTTCAGGATCGGTCACGCTTCGCCTGACTGTCGGCGTGATGATCTGGCTTGAGAAGTCCCAGTATGCGGCGTAGCTATCAGCATCGCCCGGCATCGTTTGCTCCGATCTACCAGACGCTGTAGCCGCCATCGACAGGGATCGCTGTGCCGCTAACGAAATCGGATGCGGCGCTGGCCAGGAAAACGGCAGTGCCACCCAGATCCACAGGATCACCCCAGCGGCCGGCGGGAGTGCGTCCAACGATCATCTCGTATCGGTCAGGGAAGGCCTCTTTGAACTGGTTTGTCATCTCGGTCACGATCCAGCCCGGCAGAATCGCATTCACCTGGACATTGTCTTTCGCCCACGCCACAGCGCAGCTCTTCGTGTACTGAACCACGCCACCCTTGCTCGCCGCATATGCCGGCGCGTATGCCGTGCCGAAGATCGACATCATCGAGCCTATGTTGATGATCTTGCCTCTTCCACGCTTCTTCATCAGTGGGAAAGCGAGCGACGTTGCTGTGTGGATGCTCGTCAGATTGGCATCGATCACGTACTGCCAGTCCTCTTCCGAGAGCAGATGAGGCTCGTCTGCACGTCGGTTCACACCTGCGTTGTTGACCAGGATGTCGAGTCCACCAAGCTCTGCGGCGATGCTGTTGACCATCGCCTCGACTTGGCCTCGATCGGTCACATCACACTGAATGGCCATCACACCTACAGGTCCGTTCAGCGACTTCAGCTCATTGAGCGCCGAATCGAGCTTGCCCTGGTTGCGTCCGACGATAGCAACGCCAGCGCCCTGCGAAACGTACGCCTTCGCTATACCAAGGCCGATTCCTCCGTTGCCCCCTGTCACACACGCCACGCGTCCGCTCAGATCAAACATCCCGTTCACCGCCATGACAAACTCCGTTGATGGACTATCAGGCATTTTCGATGGCATATCGGCTCGCAAGCGCTCACCGTCGCCTAGAATGCCCGGACGACTTTTTTGTTGACCGATAGCTCACGGTCATAGACGACAGGACGAACGATGGACCTTCCAATCGCAAGTGGCATGCCTGAAGCGCTGAAGGGCATGAAAGTTCTCGATTGCAGCCAGATCCTGGCTGGACCGTTCTGCAGCATGCTGCTGGCAGACATGGGCGCCGACGTGGTGAAGATCGAAAAGCCAACCGGCGGTGATGATACTCGACGTATGGGACCGCCGTTTGTCGAAGGCGAGTCGGCAGCTTTCCTGGCAATGAACCGGAACAAGCGCAGCGCAGTCCTGAACTTCAAAGAGGCTGGCGGCGTCGAGGCGATGAAGCGGCTTGTGAAGGGCGCCGATGTCGTGATCGAGAACTATCGCTCAGGAGTGATGGACCGGCTTGGGCTCGGCTACGAGACGCTGTCAGAGATAAATCCCGGCATCATCTACTGTTCAATCTCCGGTTTCGGCCGCACAGGGCCGTATGCGAAACGTGCAGGATTCGACCTTGTCGCCCAGGGCATGAGCGGTCTGATGAGCTTCACCGGAGTGCCCGGCTCACCACCCGTCAAGGTTGGCGTGCCGATCGCTGATATGAACGCCGGAATGTTCGCTACCTACGGCATCCTCACCGCGTACATCAACCGGCTCAAGTCCGGCAAAGGGCAGTACCTTGAGGTTTCGCTCCTTGAGGCCGCTCTTGCCTACACGGTGTGGGAGTCGAGCAGCTTCTTTGTTACTGGAAACGTGCCTGGCCCACTTGGATCTGCGCATCGGCTTTCTGCGCCGTACCAGGCTCTGCGAACCAGCGATGGCTTCATCAACATCGGCGCGCCGAACCAGTCGAACTTCGAAAGGCTGTGCAGAGCGCTTGGACGTGACGAGCTCATCGATCGAGACGAATATCGAGACAACGCGAACAGGCTGGAGAACCGCGAGCAGTTGGAGCGGGACCTCGAAGAGACGATGACACAGCAGCCGCGATCGCATTGGCTTGAGGTGCTCGAAGAAGCGGGTGTGCCAGCGGGGCCGATCCTCGATATGGGCGAGGTATGGTCAGACCCGCAGGTGGTTGATCGCGGAATGGACGCAACTGTCGAGCATCCTACTGCGGGAACAGTTCACAACATCGGACTTGGCGCAAAGCTGTACGGCACGCCTGGCAAGATCTACGGTCCGGCGCCGCTCCTCGGACAGCACACAAAGGAAGTTCTCAAGAGCGCCGGATACAGCGATTCTGAAGTGAGCGATCTGATCGAATCAGAGGCAGCTGGAGCGCCTGCCGAATAGTCGTCAGCGGGTCTTACGACGACGCGCTTCTGCTTCCTTGCGTCGCTTTCCAGCACGCCACGACATGAATATCAGAGCGCCTATGATTAGCCCGATCCCGCCGAAGATGACGGCTTCATCCCAGCCTCCGATGCCCGCGCCATGAGCTAGAACCGCGGGAACAACCGCCCCGGCGCGCGTTGGGAATCCCGGATTGACGGGAGTCGACCAGGATCGCCTTTCAGGTTC
>JANQIZ010000351.1 GCA_028281895.1 Dehalococcoidia bacterium | reverse complement strand
GGTCATCAGCATGATCTCGGTGATGATCTGGACGCTAAGCCCGATCATGATCCTGATGACGGCTCTGGCGGTGGTCGGAGTTCTTGCCACTGGCGCGTGCATCCTGTATGCCGCGGCTCCTGTCGAGGGGTTCGTTCGGAAGGCCGGCATGAGCGCAGCGAACCAGCTCAAGGCTAAGCGCCTGATGATCATATTCGGGCCAGGTGGCGCTGCGCTGGGATCGGTTGTGCTGCTCGGCTTCGGGCTGGGACCGGCGCTGATCATCGTCGGCATGGGACTTCTGCCGGGCGGTTTTCTTATGTACCGCGATCAGATGCGAATCGCGAAGCACGACAGGGACATCGCCACCTCGACACGCCTTCTCGGTGGTGTCACAGACGCTATCGGATCTACCGTTGGCGATGCTCTGACCAAGGTGGACCGACGCTCTCTGGCTTCGATGGAGCCGTACTTCAGACGGCTGGACGTTCGTATTCGCGCATCTCTCTCTCCTGATCTCGCGTGGAAGCGGCTCGTCGAAGAGACGGGCTCGGAGCTGGTCCAGCGAACTGTGAGCATCTTCTGGGACGCCCTGACCATTGGCGGCAACGCACTGCAGACAGGCAAGAACGCGGCGTTCTTCGCATCGAGCATCGCTCTTCTCAGGGAGAAGCGCTCGCTTGTATCAAACACCTTCCTGTTCCTAGTCATCCCGCTGCACATGGCGATGACCGCGCTTCTGATGTTCATCTTCAACGTTATGAAGCTGTTCTCGACGCAGCTTGTTGACCAGACAGCGCCGGACATCAGCGAAACCGGCGCTTCTGTGCCCGACATAGCCAATGTCGCGGGCTTCAACACCTTCGCCAATGTCGACTTCGGGTTCCTCGGAATCCTTGTGACCTCCGTAGTGCTCGCTCTCACGCTAGCTAACGCTCTTGCGCCTCACTCTGCGGCAGGTGGCCACAGGTTCAGGTTCCTGTTCTCGCTCGGCGTGATGATGATCCTCTCCGGCATCTCGATAACGATGGTGCCGCCGGTATCTGAATCGATCTTTTCGACAATCACGGAGCCAGCAACGGGCTAGCACGGTTTCGCCGCGCCTGGCGATCGGGCGTAATGGAGGCACGATATGCCAGACAAAGAGCCAGAAATAAACGCAGTCGCCGTGAATCTCACCGACATCGTCGATGACGACCTCGAAGTGGAAGATGAGATCGAGGAAGAAGAGGCCGATACCGGCGACGAGGATAGCGGCGGCGGTCTCGACGACATCATGGATGACATCTTCGCCGATGAGCAGGACGAGGATGAGCGTCTGAAGGCGTTCGGCGACCTGGAGCACCTGACGATGATCGAGGTGAGTTCAGAGGTGGAGGCGGTTTTGGAAGAGCTAAGGATCAGGCAGGGAGCCGATGACTGAGTCCAGCGCTGCCAGGAAACAGGTCGACAAAGGAACTGCCCTGGAGCAAGACAGGCACATATCGGGCGTGGCGCTCGAACTGCTGGAAGACGCAGTAAGAGAGGCCGCGATTTCGATCGACGACAACTCGAAAGTCAAGCAGTGGAACGAGGCTTTCACACGCCGATTCGGAACACCTGAGCAAGGCGACCGTCTCTCGGATCACTTCGACCCTCCGGGGCTGCGCGCGCTGATCAAGTCGACCATGAACGGCAAGGTGTCGCGAGATGCGGAGATGATCTCCGACGAGGGCGGGCCGCAGTCGGCCGCGTTCCGCGTGACTGCCGTTCCAGTGGTGCGCAAGGATGACTCAGGAGCGCGACTGCTCCTGGTGATCGACGATATCTCCGAACAGGCCGACCAGCGGAACCGAATGGTGGCCAACAGCCGGCTTGTAGCGGTTGGCGAGATGGCGGCAGGCGTAGCGCATGAGCTGAACAATCCACTGACAGCCGTGCTCGGTTTCTCGCAACTGGCGCTCAAGCAGACGACCGATCCGGTTCTGCGCAAGGACCTTGAGGCGATAGCGAACGAGGCTGAGCGTGCGGGACAGATCGTAGACAACCTGCTCGGCTTCGCACGAGCCCACGCAGGGCGGGGTGATCATTTCGATACCGCCGCATCGCTCAAGAAGGTGCTTGACCTGCGCGAGTACGAGTGCAGGGTCAACAACATCGAGGTCGTCACATATCTCGATCCAGACACACCGGCGACCAGGGCGGACGGACACCGTATGGAGCAGGTGTTCCTGAACCTGATTGGCAATGCGATCCACGCGATCAGTGAGCATTCGGGCAGAGGCAGCATCACCGTTGGCCTCGTGGCTATCGACGGCTTGATCCGCATCAGCATCACAGATGACGGTCCCGGCATTCCGGAAGACGTGCTGCCGCACATATTCGAACAGTTCTACACAACCAAGCCGGTTGGCAAAGGAACCGGTCTTGGTCTGCACATCTGCCAGGAGATAGTGCGGGACCACGGCGGCGAGATACGGGTGGAGAGCCATGAAGGCCGCGGAACAACGTTCGTGGTTGAGATCCCCATCGTCGCCGTCGAAGAGCCCATGGACGAGAACCCTGCCGAGGTGGAGCGTCCGCAGAGTTTTGCGATGCTCAACGTGCTGGCGGTCGACGACGAGCCGGTGATCACAGACCTGCTCTCACGCATCCTGTCCGGCCTCGGTCACGAGGTCGATGTCGCATCTGACGGCGCAGAAGCCCTGCGAATGATCAACATGGTGGACTACGACGCCATCCTGCTTGACGTAAAGATGCCGGGCCTTGGCGGTCCGGAGGTTCTGCGCTGCATCGAGGGCTTGAGGCCCGATCTGCCGGAACGAGTCCTCTTCATCACGGGTGACACGGTGTCGCCAAGCACGCAGGCGTTCATCCAGGACGAGGAGATCGATGTGCTCCACAAGCCCTTCTCACTCGAGGAGCTTCGTGGACGCCTTCAGTACTTCGCCGCTCTCAAGGATCGACGGGTGTCCGAGACAGAAACAGGTAAAAGGCCCGATCTGACTGCGGGGATTTCACGGATTACCCGGAATCCATAGATCAGCAGAATTCAGGCGAGGAATAGCGCGATGACAACTTCCAACGCCCATAGCTTCGAATCATATGACGACCACCGAGACGATGAGGTGGTCGATGCGCCTGAGCGCGACGAGTCGGCTCCGGTCAGGGTATTCCTGATCGAGGACCACCCGGTCGTGCGAGAGGGCACTCGACGCCTGCTCGAGTTCGAAGAAGGCGCCTCAGTAGTTGGAGAAGCAGACAGTGGCGAAAACGCCCTGGTCTCGCCGTCGCTCGGCCTTGCGGAAGTTGTGCTGTGCGATGTGATGCTGCCGGGAATGGACGGCATCGAGACCACGAAGGCGGTGCTTGGCAAGTACCCGCACCTGCGCATCGTGATGCTGAGCTCCTTTGGAGACTCGTATCTTTCGGCAGCTCTGGAAGCAGGCGCATGCGGATATCTCCTGAAGCGCTCCAGCGGCGATGAGCTGATCAGGGCGGTGAAGGATGCTGCGAATGGCGGCGCACCGCTCTCCCCGGCTCTGAACGCGCTGCTCGTAGACCGCTACCGTGAGCTTCAGTCCAACAAGGCCGACTCGCTTGGTCTGACCGAGCGCCAGGCACAGGTGCTGGAGATGGTTGCTCGTGGTGAGACGACGAAGCGGATAGCCGAAGACCTGTTCCTCAGCCCGGCGACAGTCAAGCGTGAGCTTCGGCATGTGTTTGACCTCATGGGCGTCAACAACCGGGCGCACGCAGTGGCAGAGGCTCAACGCCGAGGCCTGATCTAAGCCACTACGCCAATCTGTAGAACGTGAATCGCCGCATCGTGATGATGCGGCGATTTGCTTTTTGTCATCTATATACCGGACCGGTTGAGCGTCATTGAACGCCAGGGCCTCCTAAGCCTTCGAGTTCTATGCCGCACTTCTGGAACGCCTCCAGCACAGAGGCCAGCGCAGCAAGGTCTGGCGGAGCAGACTCATCTGCGTTCACCATGCTGTTGAGCACCTCGGGGTCGAGGTCGGTGAACAGACAGGTGAGCTGATCGCCCGTTATGCCGGTGTCTCCGACGCCCATTAGCTCAAAGACTCCGCACTCGTTCATGACAGGCATGATCTCCGCCAGCAGTGCGAAGTCTGGCGGGCCATCGCTCTCCGCAATAGCGGCAAACGTCTCAAGACCATTGACTCCGGACGCGTTTGATACGCATTCGAGCCCGTTGATCAGCCCAACCCTCGACTCACCTTCATCAGAAGCATTGCTCTGCTCAAACGCCAGGCGCTCTTCAGGTGAGAGGCAGAAAAGAGCCTCAACAGCGGCTATTGCGTCGCCTCCTGTGAGATCAATCCCATTGACGACGTTGGAGAACGCTACGTCCGGCAGGTTCTCCGCAACACACCTGATCGTGTCCGGCGATAGACCGCCCGTCTCAGCAACCATCTGGCCAATAGCCACGTTCTGCACCGTTTCGCTGCTCACGCATTCGGAAAGCGCCATCGATTCAGAGTCGGTGAGGCTGTCTCCGATCGTGTCCTCAGATGCTATGAGCTGAGTGAACACATCGGTTCCGCCGACTGCGTCCGCTGCGCACCTGACCTCGTCCTGAGGCAGTGCTGCGACAAACCCCTCGGGATCGTCCTCTGGATTGATCGTGATAGGTGCCAGAGGCAGTGGGGTGGGCGTTGCGGTTGGCACAGGCGTCGCAGTGGGCCCTGGTGTGGCGGACTCAGAGCTGGTGCATCCGATCGCCACAAGGACGAGCAGCGTGGTAATCGAAAGAAGCGCAAAGGACCTGAAGCGGATAGACATCTGAAATCGATCTCTTGAAGTAGCTGGTCGAGTTAAGCAGTCCAATCTACCGCCAATCGTCTGAAGGTGGCAACAGCGGCATATCGACGGGTTTTTCAGCCCGGCGTGACGCCAGATGGGATAAGAGACAGCGGCTCAGTTGGCTCGCAACAGTGAGACATAGGTCACTCTCGCTTTTAGCCACGCGTCACTCGAACTAAAGGCTAGATCGCCCCATGATGGTTGGGTCGGTGCTGCGAGCGAGCACACCGCACCTCACAACCGCCAGGGCTCAGAGACGAATTGACCGAGATCATTCCGTTCGACAATAACTACCCTCCAAGGCCGGCCAAGCACGTGATCGAAGTGCTGATCGTCGCCTCACAGGAGTTGATACGAGACGTTGTGCGCGGCACGCTCTCGTCTGTTGAGCGGATCAACGTGATCGGCGAGGCAAAGCACGGCGCTGAGGCCATGCAGGCGGTTGAGGAGCTGAAGCCTGATGTAGTGGTGATCGAATCCCAGATCGGCCCTGACGCCGAAGGTGTTCGCAGCGGCTACCGATTCAAGGCGGCCCGGCCTTCCATGGGAGTCGTCGTAATCGCCCAGGGCTTTGGCGAGGACGTTGTCCAGTATCTGTCAGAGAAGGCAAGCTCCGGCTGGTCCTTCGTCACTCGTGCCGCTGCTCTTGACTCCTCACGTCTGTGGAGAGCGGTAGACGGCGCCTACAGAGGCAATGGGGTCGTCGATCCTGTACTTGAGCGGGAAGAGCCGGACCTGACCGGACCCGTCCTTGAGCGTCTCACCAGTGAGCAGTGCAAGGCGCTGGAGCTGCTGGCTGCCGGAATCTCTGATACAGGGATCGCGGCACAGCTGGACCTGACCGCGAGTCAGGCAACAGAGCTCATCGAATCTCTCTACGACGATTTGAGAATCGATACCGGTCCACGGGTGGATCGCAGAGTGATCGCCGTTCTGGTGTACCTGCGTGAGACGGTGAGGCTCCGCAGCTAGTCGTCGAACAGACTCCGGGCAGCCGATATCCTCTGTGCCATGGAGTTCGAACGCCGCTCACTTTCCAGTCGGCCCGATGCGATAGCGCCGGATGGCTCGGAGATACGATTCCTGTCCGATCAGATGTCACGAGGCAGCATGGTGCATTGCCGCCTCGCTCCCGGCCGCGTGACAGTGCCTGTCCGTCATCGAAGCGTCGAAGAGATGTGGCACTGCGTCAAAGGCAGCGGTGAGCTGTGGCGAAGCCAGGACGGCATCGAGGATTTGACGGCGCTGGAGCCGGGCGTTTCTTGCTCCATCCCTACAGGGGCGTGTTTCCAGTTCAGAGCTTCCGAAGGCGATGAGCCTCTTGAGGTCGTGATTGCGACGATGCCTCCCTGGCCGGGTGATGACGAGGCTGCCCCCTGCGACGGCAACTGGGAGCCTTCGCTCTAGCCGGTGCGACTCGACCGGTGCAGGGAACAACTCCCTGTGGCAAACTGCAATCTGCGCTGCATCAGATTCCCGCGTGTGGCGTCGTTTGCGGAACACCACCGCGCCTCTGAGACACGATCACAGGTCATCAACCCGCATCTAGCGCCGGCAGAGACCAGACTCGCACCATGCCTGACTCACAGAACCCGCTCAACAAGACTCAACGCCTGCAGCAGTGGTTTGAGGCTCATCCTCGCTGGGACCACGCCTCATACGGCGAGTTCATGCACGTTGGGGCGAACCAGACGATCTTTCGAATCGCTCTGCAGGAGCTTGAGATCGGCCAGGACACCGTTGTGCTCGACACGGCATGTGCAGTCGGTGGAAATGCCAGATGGATGGCTTCGCTATACGGCTGCCGTGTCTACGGGAACGACATCGATGCAGACGCTCTGGCGGTCGCCAGGGATCTTGCAGAGATCGAAGGGATTTCTGGGCAGGCTACCTTTGTTGAGGCGCCGGTAGACGATCTGCCGTTCGATGACGGGATGTTCGATATCGTGATCTCGACCGATGTGTTCGATATCGCGGAAGTGAAAAGGGTGCTGAAGCCGGGCGGTCGTTTCGTCGTCAGCACCTTGATCGAAGACCAGGATGCCACGTTCAAGTCACTTGCTGAAGAGTGGGGCCTTGAGTTTGAGTCAGGGCAGGACGTCACGAGCCTGGCGTTCGCATTCCACCGGGCGAAGGAAGCGGAGGCTCAGCTGCTTCTGCAGGCGGGAATGATCCCCACGAGATCGCTGGTTGAGATCATCAACGAGAACATCTCGCCTTATACAAGAGGCGGACGCCACTTCCTGATGAGGCTCCAGAAGACTGGTTAAGCTGCGAGCTGGTCCTGGTTGGATCCGTCGTCAAGCAGGCTCAGCACCGCATCGGCATCCAGCGTTCGCTTTGGGATGAAGCCGAGCGCGCCTGTTTCAGACGCGACAGTTGCGAATCCGGCATCCGACTGCATGCTGGTCAGGATGACCTTAGCCTCCGGATCGATCTCCCGGATCTGGACAGCCGCCTCAAAGCCGCTCATTGACGGCATCTGCACATCCATGATTACGAGATCGGGCTTCACACTGTTGAACAGCGCAACCGCGTCAGCGCCGTTCTCAGCCTCGCCGACGAACTGAAATCGTCCGGTCCTGGCAAGAACGCCGCGGATTATGTCGCGGAATATTGGCTGGTCATCAACAAGGATCGTGCGAAACATCTCGTCTCCACTGGTGCGCTGAGCGCGTGTAGTCAACCGGTCGTCGAGTCCATTGAAACGCACGTGATAGCTGCTCAACGCTGTCCAAAGCTCAAGAGCGAGCTTCGATTGGCTCAGTGCGCGTGTGTGCCCGCTGCCAGATCATTCAATCAATGAGCTGAATCCGATCTCGCTCAGGCCGCTTTTTGACCCTCAAGACCGGTATCTCGCTCCTCCTGGAACGAGCCTGTCTGCACGACTGAGATCCGTTCTGAGGGCGCAGTAGATTCCGGCCGTTCGAACGGAATAGTCACTGTGAGCGAGGTACCCCAGCCAGGCTGAGACTTGAGAGCGGCCCGGCCATCGATAGCATCGGTGTAGTCCTGGATATTGACGATTCCCAGCCCGCCCTCAGAGGCGGTCAGATCGTCCGGATCGAATCCGACGCCATCGTCCTCTATCGACAGGACGAGTTGCTGGCTCGACTCCGGGTACTGCCAGCTAACTGTGCATCGAGAGGCATCTGCGTGCTTGATCGTGTTGCCGATAGCAAGCTCGGCGATGCGGAATACGGCAAGGCGGATCGGCTCGGGAATCGGAGAAGCTCCAACAGGCTCCAGAGCGGTCGCAGCATCGTCAACCTTGAGGCTCACTTGAAGATCGCCAGACATCCTTGCGCAGAGTGATCTGAGCGCTGGAACAGCGCCCACGCGGACGATACTCGGGTGCAGCCTGTGCGACAGGCCTCGGATGTCGTTCTCCCGCAGATCGTCCAGTTCCTCAGCGATGGCCGATAGCTCGACTCTGGCCGAGCCATCGATTTCGCCTATCGACTGGTTAAGCCGCGACCAGAGCGAGAAGATCCTTGTCTGCACAGTGCCGTGCAGCTCTTCGGCGATCGCACGCTTCGTAGTGTCTGCCGCCTCGATCATGCGCTCTCTCGACTCCCGAACAGCCACGTACTGCTCTGCAAGGGCATCGTTCGCCCTGCGAAGCCGTGCCTGTGAACGCACTGAAGCCCAGTAGACGACCGCGAGTATCGCTAGCGATCCGAAGAAGAACACACCGACGATAGACCACAGCGTCGCATATCCACTCGCCAGTTCATCGCCAACATCCGTTGTGATCGAGGCGACCATAAGAGCGCTGCCGGATTCGACAGAGTCGGGAGGGACCGATCTGATCAGTGTGAACGACTGGAGCATCTCGGAGGCTGCGCCCAGCTCCGCCCTGGATTCGGATTCGCCGCGCAGGTACGAGGTGAACTGGCCGTTCCTGGCGGAAATGAAGGCACTGGTCGCATCGCCGCTTAGAGCGGGGGCGAGATCGATGCCTTCGGTGGAGTAGATCGGAACGCCGTCGAGCGAATAGATGTCCATCCGCAGGGCACGCAGGCCGAAGAGCGATTGCTGCACATCGGCATCAAATGTGGCGGTTCTGGCGATCTCTGCGATCTGGCTCTGGACGTTCGGGCCGTCGAGTTCGATACCCGACTGGTGCAATCCCTGGCTGAAGACTCGAAGGTCTCGCTCGTGCTGCGATCCGATGTTTCGAACCACTGAGCTTTCCACGCGGGAATCGCCGAAGACGAACACGGCCGCTGCGACGACAAAGATGGCTACAAGGCCGACGCCGAGTGGCTGTAGAGATGTGCCCCAGGCGCTCGCAGCGCGGCTGGAGGAAGGAATCTGCGTCGTGCGTGATGCTGCCATGTGGAGGTTGCGTTCCGGCTAATCAATCTGCTCTTGATCCGCATACGCGGAGCGGGGTGCTAAGAGGCTAGATTGAGTTGCGGAAAGATGCGGCAGCAAGGCCCGTACTGGCCAGTGCGGGTATCTACGCAGACTTGAGCGAGAACGACTGTCGGAAGGAGCGTGAGATCAGGCAGCCATGCGGGTAGAGGTGGCTGGCGGCAGATGATTGTCGATCAGCCTGTGGACCGCAGATGCGGAGAGCTCGCGCTTGGGTATGAAGCCGCATGCGCCGATCTCTCGTGCGAGCGGTCCGTACTCCATGTCGTCACCCATGCTGGTGAGGACGATCTGAACTGACGGATCGGACTCCAGAATGGCTCTCGCAGCCTCGATGCCGCTCATCTCAGGCATCTGGATGTCCATGACAATCACGTTCGGATGCAGACGCTCGTTCTGCTGGATGGCTTCCGTGCCGTCAGTCGCTTCACCGACGATCTGAAACGAGTCGTCGTCTGAGAGCTGGTTGCGAGCGATGTCGCGGAATGCGTCCTGATCATCGACCAGCAACACTGAGTGGCGAGTCGGAAGCGGCTTGCCTGTTGAAAACTGGATGATCTTGGAGTTGTCAGGTGTCATTCGTGCCCTCAAGGGTTCTACGCACGCACTGTGCGACTGTCAGATCAGAATCTGCATCCCTCGCACTACGTTAGTTTCGCTGTGACCTTGCAGCACGGGGTAGCCCTCAATCCAGACATGTGGGCTGGCCCACAGGCTCCAGTTGGGGTGCGTACGCCGTAAACTCCTCGCCCACACCGGTCGCACACCTGTCCCAATCCGAGTTCAGTTTGGCTGATTCGGATGATCGCTTTGGCGGACCGAGCCAGACCGTCTGCTGATAACGGTCTGCGGCAGGGTTTCGGCACGCGCCATGTCTGGCCAATCGGGATTTGCCCGAGAGCGAGAGCTCTTGCTCAGGCAGGCTCTACTCGAAGGGATCGATGAGGCCGCCTGGCTGCCCGCCCTCGAAGACAAGCGTGACGTTGCGGGCGGCGTTGTCCACAGCCTTCTGCCGTGCCTCGATTGACGAGCCGGCAAGATGCGGAGTCATGAAGACATTGCGCATCTGCAGCAGCGGGTTATCCGGCTCGATGGGCTCTATCTCAGTCACATCCAGCCCCGCAGCAGCGATCGCGCCGTTCTCAAGCGCACGTATCAGCGCAGCCTCATCAGTCACAGGACCGCGGCAGGTGCTCACATACACCGCGGTCTCCTTCATCTTCGCGAACTCGTCGTCACCGATCATGTGCCTGCTGTTCTCGGTGAGAGGCACATGAACGCTCACAACATCAGATGTCGCCAGCAGCTCGTCCAGAGAAACTCGGCGGGCATTGGCGAACTTCTCAACCTCAGGATCGATCTCAAGCTGGTCGTAGTAGACGATCTCGCAGTCCCAGCCCTGCAGCCGCCTTGCGACCTTTGATCCGATCTTGCCCAGGCCGATGATTCCGACCCGCTTTCCGTCGATCTCGTGATACTGCTCCCATGTCTCGAAGAAATCGCCGTGGTACTTGCCGGAATGCAGGTTTCTGATCATCTCCTGAGCGTTCCGGCTCGCTCCGATCATGAGCATGATGGTGGTCTCAGATACGGCCACGGAGTTGGCGCCCTGGTTTCCGGCTAACATCACTCCGTTTTCGTGAAGCTCTTTCTTAGGCATACGGTCGGTCCCTGCACTGAGAGCCTGAACCAGCTTGAGACGCGGCAGTGTTGCGTGGTCTGGCGATACTGAGAACCGCCACGGGATGATGACCTCAGCCTCACGGGCCAGCGCTTCTCCCCGTTCCTGCGCGGTCTCAACAGGCTGCAAGGGCGTTCCTGTCACTTCAACGCCATCTGGAACAGCAGCTTTCAGACGCTCCAGCTCCCATTCGTCGCGGTATCCGAGGAACGCTGCTGTGAAGTTAGACAAGATCTCTCCTGGCGGTCTGCCGAATGTCGTAGAGGGCTGCAGGCGGCACGCAGCGCACGAGAGCAGACTATACGCTTCGATACTGGTGGAAGAAATGTCTGACTCAAGCTGCGGCGGCGGCTTCGAATCGCGAAAGACGCTCCAGATAGGCGGACGGAATATGCCGCCATGCTGACTCAGATGAACCTTAAGATTTGACTCCATGGATTCGGAATCACTGGCAAGAGCGCGACAACTGGGTAAAGGAGCCGAAGAGGACGAGGCCTCTCATCTTCGGCGCGTGGCAGACGAGCTGGGAGGAGCGAACTCGGAGTCGTTCAGGTCGCTGAGTGCTCGACTGGCTCAGGGCAGCGACGCTGATCGAGAAATCGCCGCCGCCCG
>JANQIZ010000347.1 GCA_028281895.1 Dehalococcoidia bacterium | reverse complement strand
TGAGTTGTACATCGTTGAGGGTGAATCTGCCGGAGGCTCTGCCAAGCAGGGCCGTGACAGGCAGTTCCAGGCGATCCTGCCTCTTAAGGGCAAGATCCTGAACGTCGAGAAGGCCCGCCCTGAGAAGATGCTCGCGCACGATGAGATCGCTGCGCTGATCACTGCCACGGGAGCCGGTCTTGGCGAGGACTACGACGAAGAGAGGCTGCGTTACCACCGCGTGATCATCATGACCGATGCAGATGTGGATGGCGCGCACATCCGCACGCTGCTGCTCACCTTCTTCTTCCGCAACATGCCGGAGCTGATCGGCAACGGCCACCTGTACATCGCGCAGCCGCCGCTCTACAAGGCTTCGAAGGGCCGATCGAGCAGATGGCTGTATTCGGACACTGAGCTGGACGAATGGCTGGCCGAGCGCGTCTATGGCGACATGGCCGTGAGTGCGAAGACGGACGACGATCTGGAGATCAAGGGCGCGAAGATCGGCCCTGCGCTTTCCGCTGTGCGTGACTTCGCAGAGGCTGTGGCGATCACTGGCGTCCTGGGTGTTCCTGAGAACGTGTTCTTCGCTCTGCTGCAGAATCCTGAGTACCAGAACCTGGACTTCCGCCCGCCGAGGGCTGAGGTGCAGGCTGATCTCTTTGCTGAACAGGACGAGTCGCTTGAAGAGCAGCCGGAAGCTTCAGAAGTGGAAGTCGAGGAGCCACAGGAGCCCACTTACGAGATCGAAGGCTTCACGGTGACCCGTGAGATATACGAGCACCCGTCGATGCGCAGGGCGCGCAGGCTGTACGAGCAGGTCGGGCACATCGTGCTGGCTGCTTCGCTGACTCTGACGAAGAACGGAAACGTGGTGGCGGACGATGTTCCGTGGCAGGAACTGCCGCAGGCGCTGGAGTCGAACTCTGACCGCTCAGGTGTGGGCGTGCAGCGTTACAAGGGTCTTGGTGAGATGAACCCGGAGCAGCTGTGGGAGACGACGATGGACCCGGCGAAGCGTGTGATGCTGCGTGTGACTGCAGAGGATGTGCTGGCGGCTGATGACATCTTCTCCACGCTGATGGGCGAAGAGGTGGAGCCGAGGCGCAACTTCATCCGCACGCACGCTCTGGAAGTACGCAACCTGGACGTGTAGCGCGGCTGCCTCGTCATTCTGTCCCTGCCCTGAGCGAAGCCGAACGGGTTGATTCAGAATCTCTCGGTGACCATGCGAGCAAGGTCATATCCCTCCGCTGGGTCGGGATATGACCCACCCTCTGACTCCCTCCCTGGGCAGGGAGGGAGAATTGGCCACCGATGGTGACCTGTACACTTGTTTCCGGGCCATGATCGGCGTCAAGATGAATCTGATTTCTGAAACGAACCCGAGGTTCTGGCTTACGGCAGATGAACTGGTGTCAAGCTCCGAGCTGGTCATCGACCGTCCAAAGGGCTCCCGTCATCCGCGGTTTTCTTCGATCATCTACCCGCTCGACTACGGCTACCTGGATGGGACGGGTGCCGTTGATGGCGGAGGAGTCGATGTATGGATTGGCAGTCTCACAGACCGCGCCGTAGTCGGAATCCTGGCTACAGTTGATCTGTTCAAGAAAGACTCCGAGATCAAATTGCTTATCGGTTGCACAGAAGCCGAGATGCAGCAGGCTCTTGAGACGTCGAATAGCGAATCTCAATCTGCGATCTTGATCCGAAGACCAGTCAGCTAACCTCCTGTTCGAAGCTCACGTGCCCGCCCCCCTTGACATCGCGGGGCCATTTCGCGGAAAAAGGAGACACCCCGCCTGGAGGCAACCATGGGCGGGGTGTCTATGGGCTCACGGCCTGTTCGATGGAGCGCTAGACGAGCCCTGTCTTATCGCTCACGGTTGTAGCGCCGGTGTGTCCGCACCGGCGCTTGCATATGTTTGACGGACCTCTGTCCGCTAAGCCTCTCCTGCTGCCTACCTGCGAACCGCTGCCCGCGTCATGGGCCGTGCGACCGCAGACTCCCTTGCCTGGCCTGAATTCAGGCTCTCCAGCGAAGCCCTCAGTCTAGAGTCGAGTATCCTCAGGCAACTGATCAGCTTCAGCCGCCTGTACTCCGGAATCACCTGCATTGGCAACGCATCAAGCTCGCCGGCCAGGTGCAGCACCATGTTCTCCAGCGACTCCGTGTTCCGCTCTCTTGGCGGCTCCGGCTCTCGGATCACCTCTTCCACAGGCTCCGGCTTCGTCGCGGGACGCTTCCCGTTCACCACCTCATCGATGATCTGCTCGATCGTCAGCTCGGGCGCATTCTTCGCACGGCCAACAATCCTCTCGACATGAACCGATGAGAGACGGCCATCGACAAACGGCTTGGCGATCTCAAGCTGCCTCTCGTGGTCATCGATGTCGGCGATCGAGCGCGCCTCCTTGAAGGTCAGCTCTCCGCTGTTCACCTTGGTGCCAAGACCCGGAGCGAGCGTGCGAATCAGGCTCTCGTAGTGATGGATCGTCCCCGGCGTGATGCCCGTGCGACGAGCCAGCTCCTGCTGCGTCACGTCGTACCTGTCGCGGTAGTCGATGAACGCCTGTCCGAGGTCCATAGGAGGGACCAGCGACGAGTGATACTGCTCGGCCAGTAGAAGCTCCCATCGCTCCTGCTCAGTGACCGATTCCTTGACTGTGCACTCGATCTCTTTCTCGCCAGCCTCCCGTGCCGTGCGCACCTTTCGAGCGCCGACAAGAAGCAGGAACTTGCCGTCCTCTTCCAGGACAACCGGATCACGCGACGTCCTCGAGCCGCGGGGAAGCTCGCGCACATTCTCTTTTCTCGTAGCCTCTGTCTGCGGGTCCGGGAAGATCCTGGAAAGCGGTACCTTCAACTGCTGCTCCCTCTGTGGATATGCTGGCTCGAGCGCTGGTGTTGATCGATGTTTGGAATTTTCTTCCATTCCATATCGCACGCGCCAAAACTGTCCACTCTGGGAAACCGGCCATTCCAAATCGATATTGACTTTGGAATCCGGCAGGGATACGGTTCGTTCCGAAAACCGCTCGCGAACTCTGGAATGGCCTTTTCCCAATCTGAAATCGGTATGCAAGAACGGCAAAACCCGGTTCCCCCGTACGTCCCCTACCGCACATTCCAAACTTTTTTGGAATTTCTGCAGGAAGGGATACCTGCGCGGATAGATAGAAGCGTCTGGGGCTCCAGGTTCTCCGGAAGCTCGGGCACGCAGCTCATGACGGCGCTGAAAGTGCTGCAGTTAGTCGATGCTGAAGGACACCCTCAGCCGGTGCTTGAGGAGCTGGTCTTTGCGGAGGGCGAGCGTCGGCGTGCCCTGCTGCGAGGGCTGCTTGAGGACTACTACGAGCCGGTGTTCAGGCTCGACCTCGCACGTGCGACACGCAACCAGTTCCATGAAGCGTTCAGGTCGTTTGGAGCCCGCGAGGGTGTGCTCACCAAGTGCGAGGCTTTCTTCATCCGTGCCGCGCAGGACGCGGGAATTCAGCTATCGCAGTACATCCTCGCTGGCCGGCACCAGGGACGTCGCAAGCAGACAGCGAACCGAAGTTCGAGCCGTGGCCGCACAGCTGCTGCGGCCCAGCCTGAATCGCAGGCCGATCCGTCAGTACAGGCTGAGCAGGCAGCACCGGCTGCTGGCCATGCTGCCGTGGCCAATGGCGTCGCCGAGACCTCGCCAAAGCTCGCCGCAAAGCTCAACGTGGCAGAGATGATCCTGTCGAAATTCCCGGACTTCGATCCTGCGTGGTCGTCTGATGTGCAGGCGAAATGGCTCGAAAGCATGACCAAGCTCTACGAAGGCCTGGCAGAAGCGGAGCGAGCAGACGAGGCTGGCGAGTAGACCCTGGGCGTTACCCAACCAGCGTTAGCTGGCCTGGCTCGGCGGTGCCGCCGTCAAGCTCAACAACAGTGATCGGCTTTTCCTTGCGGCGGCCCTGCGGAGCGCAGGCGTTGCGGAAGTACTCGACCGTCTGCGGATGACAGGTCAGCATCAGCACCTGGAAGCGTGATGAAAGCTCGGCGATCACGTTGGCCGCAGCCTGCGCACGCTGAGGGTCGAAATTCACAAGCACATCGTCCATCACAACAGGCATCGGCTCAGCGTTGCGTGAGTACTCCTCGATCAGCGCGAACCGCATCGAAAGATACAGTTGCTCAGCAGTGCCGCGAGACAGGCCTTCGACGCCCTTGCGAGTGCCGTCTTCCTCGAAGACAACAAGGTCCTGCTCCCCCACAACCGCTTCGACTCGTGAGTAGCGGCCCATCGTTAGCTGCTCGAAATACTTGCCTGCAGACTGGATCAGTGCAGGCTGGCGCTCTCGCTGGAACGTTTCACGGGTCTTTTCAAGGACATGACTGGCGATGCGGAGCGATGCCCAGCGATTCGCATCGGCCTCCAACTGGTCTTCGAGCACATTGATCCTTGCCCGAAGCTCCGAGACCCTCGACGAAGCCTCAAGCTGCTTGCGCTGGCGCTCCAGGTCGCCGCGCTCTCGCTGCATCTCACCCAGCTCTGCCTCAAGCGCACGAACCTCGTCGTCCATGCGGTCCAGGCGAGCCTTCAACTCAGCAAGAGAGTTCGCCTCAAGCGTTTCGCGATGCTCGGCCCCGTCATCGTTTGCCAGAAGCGGCTGAGATTCGATCAGCTCAGCAAGCTTCCCCTCAAGCTCCCATCGCTTCTCCATCTGACGGGCGATATTGCGGAACTCCTGCTCGTCTTCTGTCTCCGCATAGCGCATCAGGTCGCGAATCTCGCCCTCAACCTGGCTGATCCTGCGCTCAAGCCTGTTGCGCTCGCCAATCCATTGATCGAGCTCACCCTCCAGCGTCTCTCGACGCTGAACCGCCAGCTCGTGGTTGCGGAAGCTCTCTGCCAGCGACGTGAGCGCGGGAGTCGCCTGCATGTGCTCGATGCCAGGCATCTTCGCAAGCTTCAGCTCATCGGCCAGCCGCGCTTCGATGTCTCCGATCGCTGACTTCATCTGCCCGACCCTGTCGCGATAGCTTCGAACGATACCGAGCTGGCTCTTCAGCGACTTTAGCCGCTCCACGACCGAGTTTGCCTGGGTGGGCTTCAGATCATCACGCAGGCCGGTCTTCTTCAGCAGCTCTTGCCACTGGGCGTGCGTGGTGGCGTAGTCGTTGTAGGCCAGCGTCCGGGTGTCTGAGACCTCCTGCATGCGGGTTTCAGCCTCATTCAGGCGTCCCTGCGCCTCTGACGCGGCAGCGTCACGAGTCTCATAGAGGCTGCGCCGGTGCACCGAGCGATCTATACCAGCAGCCAGTTCCTCGATATCGCGGTGCGAAGGCTCCTCTGGTAGTCCAAGCTCAGTCGCTATCGTCGTGATCTCGTTATCGAGCTCTTCCACCTCCGCGGCAAGCTCGTCTCGTTGCTGAGTCAGAATGGCGCGAGCACCATCGATATCTGGACGCTTCACCTTGATAGCGAAACCCTGTCCGGTTGCGCGTGCGCGAATCATCATTACGATTCCGGCGGCAAGTCCTCCAAGACCGGGAATCGCAGGGGCCAGCTCCTTGTCCCAGACAGCGAAAGCGATCACCGAGATCGAAAGCAGTATCAGTGTGACAGCGACCCATATAGAGCCGAGGAAGCCGTTGATGTTCACGCTGGCAGCCTCGCCGAGCGAATCGGCCAGGCGAATCTCGGCTTCGTTCAGCTGTCCCTTGGCGCCGAACCTCTCAGCGATCGCGCCCCGCAGCCTTCCAAGCCGCTCATGCCGTCTGTCCAGCTCATCTGAGCTCTGCTCCGGCACACCCTCGACCGAATCGCGAGTCGCCTTCGTGCGCGACACCTCTTCAGCCACGTCATCGCGGCTATCTGTCCTGCGCTTGACCTCCGCTTCGGCGTCTTTGTAGTCAGATTCTGCCTGGACAAGCTGAACGCCGACCGATTCCAGGTCGGCCAGCAGGTCAACAGGAGCATCGAAAGACTCGATAGCCTGTTCGTCCCAGCTTCCACCAACCATCTGCAGATCCCGCTGGAACTTCTCTTCTTCGATGCGAAGCTGAGTCTCGACTTCGGGAAGGTCTTCGACTGCCTTGCGGTAGTGCTCGGTCTCGGCTATCAGCCTGCGGATCTCATCGGATCGGTTATCGAACGCTTCAACTATCGGGACGCTCTTAACCTCTGCAGTGCGCTCGTCCTGGCGTGAGTCTCCGTGCTTCATCTGCTCACGGTCGTTGTAGACCTGCAGAATCAGGCCATCTAGCTGTCGTTCTGCGTTGCCAGGGAAGTCCTCGAACTGTGGCAGTCCAGATATCTGCTCGTTGAGCGCGTTCATCCGCTCCCAGTAAGGGTGCAGACTGATGCTCAGGCCCTGATGCTCGCGCCTGGCACGCGCGGACTCAAGCGTGTCCTGCTGTACAGCGATACGGTCTTCGATATCGGCCAGCTTGCCTGCGACATCTGCGTAGTGCGCATGCTCTTTGCGCGCCTCTTCGAGTTCAGCCTTCAGTTCATGCAGTGAGCGTTCGGCCTTGCGGATTGACCCCAGTCTCGGGCCTCGGAGCGCGCGGATATCACGGTCAATTCGCGCCATGGCGTCCGGAAGGCTCACTCGTGAAAGGCCAAGGCCAACCGAGTAGATGCGGTCCCTGATCTCAGGCGAATTCAGCGTTGCGAACTCCTGCAGCTCGCTGAGGCTGATGCTGAACAGGTTCTGATAGAGATCCGGGCCGATGCGACCCAGAAGACGCTCCAGCAGCTCGGTGCCGCCCTCTGCGTCTCCACCCACGATCACAGGGCCGCCGTTCCGTCCCTGCTCCCGGTGAACGCTGTGTCGCGCTCCGGACGAAGTGATGATGTCGACCGACCCGGAGGCGGTGCCACCGTTGGCAGGCGGGTAGTCATAGAAAGCGAAGTTGCGGTTGCGACGATCGAGGTATCCGAACAGAGTCGACCGGATGAACGCCCGCATCGCAGACTTTCCTGCTTCGTTCGGGCCATGCACAACCGTCAGCGCATCGTCGACAGGGTCGATGACACGGTTCGAGAAGTGTCCAAAGTTCTCTATGTTGAGCCGGGTGATGCGCATGTGGCCGTTACTCCTCCGGCTCCAGCAACTCAACCAGCTGCCATCGAGCCTCGGAACTCCACGTCCGCAGTTGCTCGTCCGTCGGCGATGGAAGGCCGTTCTTTCGGCCCGTGTAGACATCGCCAACTACGCCCGCCAGCTCCTGCAAGCCGTCTACGCTCTCAAGCGAGTCGTTCGCTGTGCGCAGCACCGCTCCCAGGAAATCATCAGCCTCTGCACGTGCGCGCATATCCACTTCGGGCCTTGTGCGGTCGTCGATGCGCTCGACCCAGACCCAGGGCGATTCCGAGGCGGTGGCACGAAGCTCTCCAAGCAGATCATCGACCGCGTCTTTCCTGGCAAGCTCGGCGTGCATCGGGCCGCGGCCAGACAGAGTCAGCGAGCAGACAACATCACGCCCTTCTGCTTTGCCAGCAAGATCGTCCATGCGCTGCTGAATAAGGTCTTCAAGCCCATCGAGAGTGTTTATCTCAGACACATCGATGTCGACAGGCTCCCACCGAACGACGTCAAGCGGAGCGAAACGAGGGTTCACGCTGCCCTCGTCACCCACGTCAACGATCATGCAGCCGCGCGGGCCGCTCTCGTTCGGGTGGCGGCCCTGCGGGTTGCCAGGGTAGATCACGGCTGGATTCTGGCGTCGCAGGGTCTGGCGGGTGTGAACATGGCCAAGAGCCCAGTAATCGAGAGCCGTGAGCTTGAGATCATCCAGCGTGCAAGGCGCGTAGTTGTCGTGATCGGGGTTGCCGCCAACGTTGCAGTGCAGCAGTCCGATGGTGAACGGCGCGCCGACATCCGGCGTCTCGAACCCGGCGACAAGATTGCTTCGCACTTCGCGGGTTGGGTAGGACACGCCCTGGATGGCGGCGATCACTTCGCCGTCAACCTCGACGTTTTTCCATTCTGGCTCTGGACCGAATACGTGGATGCCTTCCGGCCATTCGACAGCCGATAGCCAGCCGTCGAGCGGATCGTGGTTGCCGTGGACAATGTACGCGGCGATCCCGGCCTCTGAGAGCCTTCGCATGCCGTCTCGGAAACGCAGCTGCGCCCTCACGCTGCGGTCTGCACCATCGTAGATGTCGCCGGCGATGACTATGAAATCGACCTGCTCATCGATACAGAGCTTGACCAGGTTGTCGAACGCCTCGAATGTCGACTGTCTCAGGCGTTCGCCAACGCGCTTGTCGATGTCACGCAGCCCCCGGAACGGGCTGTCGATATGCAGATCAGCTGCGTGGATGAAGCGGAACGGTCGCAAAAGCGGGGTCTCTGGGGGCTGAATCGGTGTCTGGCGGCTGACACGCGGTGGTTGTTCAACTTCTGGACAACAGGTACGCGTTCTGCCGCCCGTGCGGGTCAGTTTAGCAATGGCCCAGATTGCGATATCAGGCGGTTGTCACACAGACAGACTGGATGCAGCCGGGTGATTTCAACGCATAGAACTCATCGTCTGCGTGGCAGGCGAATCGGGTTCAGGACGCGCTGAACTCATGAGGATGCAGGCTGAGATAGAGTCGGCTAGGCCAGGATGCGCCAGGAGCCATCGGCCACAGGCACGCCCATGCCGTACGTCTGCCTGCTTGGAGACGTGCTCCGGTGGTAGCCGTCGAGGAATCCCGCCTCAGGGAACACATGTGGCCAGCCCTGCACGACATTGCGCAGGTCCTGCAGGTCCCTGTACTCCACCATCTTCTTCACACCGGCAGGTATGCCGACGACCCACATAGCGAAGAGAAGCAGCGCAAAACCAGCGAACACATCCAGGATGTAGTGGTTCGCAGTGGCAACGACTGCAAGAGTCATGATCGCAAGGTAAACAAGGCTCAGGATCTTGGCCCATGACATGCCAAGCTTCCACCAGCCAACGACAATCAGCGTAGACCAGGCGATGTGGAGGCTCGGCATCGCTGCGAATTCGTTGTACCCGAAGAATGAGCGTGATCCGCCGGTCGGCAGCAGGCCAAGATCGTGCGCCACGTCCGTCATCCCGTAACCAGGAAGTAGGCGTGGCGGAGCGAGCGGGTATACGGCGAACACGACCACAGCCGTGAGCATGGTAACGAGATACATGTTCCGCATCGGCCAGTAGAGCCGCCGATTACGAACGAACAGGTACGCAGCCGATCCCAGCAGTACGACCCACAGGCCGATGGCATAGAAGTAGCCGAGGAAGTTGAGGATCACGATCGAGTGGAGACTGGCCCAGACCTGGATCGTCGACTCGTGTGCGATCCCGAGTGTCTTCTCCAGCTCAACGAGTTTCCAGGCATTTCCGAACGCCTGGAGAATCGGAGTGGCATCGATCAGGTTCTTGGAGACCGAGTAGACCAGGTATGTGCTGAAGAGAATCAGCACTTCTCGAATAGCGAGGAAGCGCGTCGAATGACCCGTGTTGCGCCACGAGATATCGAAGAGTTTTACTGCTATCGATTTCACTTCAGATCGGTCTTTTTGTTCTCACAGAAACTGCGACCCGGAGATTTTACATCCTCTTAATGGGAATTCGCACTATCTCTGGCGGTTTCTTGTTACCAGGATTCGCATCTTTGACAGGGTTCAAGATGCGAATCCTCACCTGCGGAGCTGGCTTTTCATGATCACGGATACTCGAACAGAAGGCCTCTAGCCGTGCGCTGTACGGTTGGCAAGATTCGATGCTCCGGCGCAATAAGAAAACCGGCCGGGGGACAAAGCCCCGGCCGGTTCTTTTTTGAACACTGTTCCAGTTTGCAGCGTGCTGCCGCAAACGGAAATTAGAAGTCCATTCCGCCGCCCGGAGGCATAGGCGGTGCAGGGCTGTCCTCAGGTTGCTCGGTGATCAGCGCCTCGGTAGTCAGGATCATGCCTGCAACCGAAACCGCATTCTCAACGGCTGCCCGGGTCACCTTCGCCGGGTCGATGATGCCCATCTCGAGCATGTCACCGAACTCGCCGATTCCCGCATCGAAGCCGAAGTTCTTCTTCTTGCTCTCCGAAACCTTCTCAAGCACAACAGCGCCTTCGAAGCCGGAGTTGGCAGCGATGATGCGGATTGGAGCGGTGAGCGAGCGGCGAAGAATGTCCACGCCCGTCTGCTCATCGTCATTGTCGAGCTTCAGGTCAGCCAGAGCATCGGCAGCCTTGATCAGGACCGTGCCGCCTCCGGGGACGATGCCCTCTTCGACAGCAGCCCGGGTAGCGGACAGAGCGTCCTCAACGCGCTGCTTCTTCTCCTTCATCTCGATCTCGGTCGCGGCGCCGACACGGATGATCGCAACACCACCGGAGAGCTTCGCAAGCCTCTCCTGCAGCTTCTCGCGGTCGTAGTCAGACGTCGTCTCATCGATCTGAGTCTGGATCTCCTTCATGCGGCCGTCGATGGCGCCCTTGGAGCCAGAACCGCCGACGATGGTAGTGTCTTCCTTCTTCACCACCACGCGGTCGCACGTGCCAAGGTCATCGAGCACAGCAGAGTCTAGCTTGCGGCCGGTCTCTTCTGAGATCACAGTCGCGCCGGTCAGGATCGCGATGTCCTGGAGCATGGCCTTGCGGCGGTCTCCGAAACCAGGCGCCTTAACAGCCGAGATGTTCAGCGTGCCGCGCAGCTTGTTCACCACAAGTGTGGCAAGCGCCTCACCCTCAACATCCTCTGCGATGAGGAGGAGCGGCTTCTTGGACTGCAGCACCTTCTCAAGCACCGGAAGCAGGTCCTGCACAGACGAGATCTTGCCGTCCGTCACGAGGACGTACGGGCTTTCGAGCTCGGCCTGCTGCGAATCTGCGTTGGTGACGAAGTAGGGAGAGAGGAAGCCGCGGTCGAACTGCATTCCCTCAACGTAGTCGGTCTCGTATGAGAGAGACTTGGACTCGTCGACGGTGATCACGCCGTCCTTGCCAACCTTCTCCATGACACCGGCGATCAGCGTGCCCATTTCGTCGTCATGAGCGGAACCGACAGCTACGCTGGAGATCTGCTCCGAGCCCTTGACTGCGGTCGACTGCTTCTTGATGGAAGACCGAACGGTGTCCATCGCCTTTTCCATACCCCGCTTGATCGCCATGGGGTCTGCGCCGGCTGCGACGTTCTTGAATCCCTCGCCGATGATCGCCTGTGCGAGCACCGTCGAGGTTGTCGTGCCGTCACCTGCGTCGTCGTTGGTCTTTTTCGACGCTTCCTTCAGGAGCTGAGCTCCCATGTTCTCGAACGGGTCCTCAAGGTCGATCTCCTTTGCGATGGTCACACCATCGGAGTTGACCTGGGGAGGCCCGAACTTCTTGTCAACGATGATGTTCCGGCCGCGCGGCCCAAGCGTCACCTTGACTGTGTTGGCGAGTACGTCGATGCCCTCCTTGAGGCGGGTTCGAGCATCCTCGCTGAACTTAAGATCCTTTGCTGGCATTTCGTTCTCCGTTTATTGACGGTTGCTTCGGCCAATCAAAAATCCCGCAGAGCGGGAATCGATTAGTCGAGGACTGCGAGGATGTCGCTCTCCCGAAGGATGAGGTACTCGGTTCCGTCGACGCTGTATTCGGTGCCGGCGTACTTGGAGTAGACGACCTTGTCGCCTTTCTTGACCTCCAGCTTTACGAGTTCGCCGGAGTCTGTCGTTCGGCCAGGTCCGGCCGCCACGATCTTTCCTGCCTGGGGCTTCTCTTTAGCAGTGTCCGGGATGATGATTCCGCCGGGGCTGGTTGCAGCCTCGTCTTCCAGCGGCTCAATCACCACTCGGTCTGCCAGGGGCTTCAGCTTAAGAGCCACTGCGCAAATCTCCTTCTCAAACAGTTCCTACCCGCGTTTCGCTTCTGCTGATTCGGGCCTGCCAGAAGCTGGCAACTTGGCCGAAGCAGCCGTACGGCGTACATCACTCTCGATGTTCGGATCAGGTGTCCGCGCATTTGGCCAGCACGCCCGGACAGGCCTTGCTGGCGCTGCGATGAGATCGCCGCATCACACCCAAACGAACTGACTGACTTAATGCAGGCAAAGTCCGCCGGGTTGCGACGAATTGGAGCCTG
The DNA here is from genome assembly GCA_028281895.1 of Dehalococcoidia bacterium. GTDB lineage: Bacteria > Chloroflexota > Dehalococcoidia > Lucifugimonadales > Lucifugimonadaceae > JAJCYX01. Next base: position 5,955 of record JANQIZ010000347.1, on the reverse strand, counting down.
CCACTCTGGCCGGGATCTGGCAGTTCGGCACATTGAACCGTGCCTGGCAGCCGGGACGACCGAGCGTTAGCAGTCAGCGCGCGCGAGTGCTAACGGTGTCGAATTCTAGGAACGACCTAGTAGCGTGTCAACAGGTGAGTGGCGGTTGGGTGCAACCTGGGCTGCGCGGGTCTTCTGAATTGTCATCGTTAAAAGTCTCGTCTCGCTGAATGGCTTCTTACCAGTCAGCGAGAGACCACACTCTGATGCGGAATCCTGTCTTTCGCATGTCATGTGATGCGTCTCAGAGCACACTCGAGGCACAGGATGGGCATATTCGCCACTGAGCACCGATTTGTTACGAATTCAGACTATACACGGCCGCTGAAGCTACGCCCAAATTTCCCAGTGCCGATACGAATTTCGGTATCGAAGCCTCATGTAAGTACATAGTTTGACGCCTTTCGTAGACTTCTGCTAGTCTGCGGCCAGTCTCAGTGTGGCAGGTGTTTTCGTCATAGTCACACTTGATTCGACGATTATCGTCGTGCTGAAAAGCGTGCAACCGGTCAAGAGGGAGCGTTTTCGTCATGTCTGGAACTACTGCAGCTCACGCGATCAATGGCCTTCAACTTCATGACAGCTACTTTGTCGATGAAGAAGGAGCAGGGCGCGAAGAACCCTTTGATGCGTTCACCATGACCTATTTCTCGGATCGGACCTCGAGAGGATTCAGCGGGCAATTCGGAATCAACCGATTCTGCAAAGCTGACGGTCTGATGCGGCACGTGCACCTGAGCATGGATGGCAAGCGATTTGTGCGCGAACGAATCCTGATAGCAGAGGCCGCGCTGCTGCTTGATGTGTCAGGAGAGCAGATCGTGATCTTGCCCAACACACTGTGCGACATTGGTCCCGGAGTTCCTCACATGTGGCGTGGGCTGCCGGCAGGAATGCTACTGCCAGACGGCAGCCGCCACTCTGGAGAATCGATAATGGTGTTCTTCTATGAAGAAGAGGTCAGAGGATTCGAGAGGGTGAAGAGTCCCGAGGTTATTCCCAGCGTCAGCGAGTTGGACCAGCTCAGAGGTGATCTCGCATTCCCTGACGTGACCCCTGAGGAAGTGCAGGCTCTGCCTTATATTCGAGGCGGTGAGCTCCGCTACTCAGCCTGAGCCGCCATCGCCTGGAGTTCACCTGCCAGGGTATGAGCGAGCAAGAGCCGTGCGGAATAGGTGATTTGCTGGTCATGGCGACTCTAGCACCCGCTATCGAGATGCGGTCTTGTCAGTTCTTCGTTGGTGTACTCGATCACGCCGCTCAAAGGTCCCGTGCCAGCTATTCGCCAACCGTCCTCCAACTCTCCGTCTGGCTTCAACGGAGCCTTCGGTGGTTTCTGCTCATTGAAGCCACAGTAGTTAAGCACCGTTGTGTAGTTCGACGCACCCGCTGGAACAATATCCTCACCTGATTCGAAGAAAGAAGGCTTGCTACCCGTGATGATCATCTTGCGGAGCAGGTCGTCCTCTACGCCGATCCACAGTTGGGCGAACAGATCTGACTCAATCTGAAACTCAAGCATCTTCGAATTCCAGAACTGGTCCCAGGCCTCCGATCCCGGAGATACTCCGTTCCTCTTGAGTCGACCTTCGTAGAGTTTGCGAACGTCCACGCCGCCCGAGTACTTCACACTGAGGACGCCATCGATCAACTCGGTTCCCTGACGACTCGATTCCGGTAGCAATTCCAGAAACTCCAGCGTGCCATCGGATGTCGGAACGACGTTTGACGTGCCACGACTGAAGCCTTCTATCGAGAAAATAGCTCCTGATCCGGACATCGTACGCCAGTACTCGATTCCGCTATGGCGGACGATTTCGGATGTGCCGAATCGACCTGCCATCAGTCCGGATGACGAACCGTCTTCGAAGAATGACCAATCGAACTCGACATCAAATAGTGAATCCGGTGGGCGAGAATCCCAGGATTCACGAGTGATCGTTGTCGCGCCACTTATGCGGTACGACTCCAGGTTCTCGAACACCTCCTGCGCCCGAGCGATGCCATCGACTCCATTCCCGCCGCGATCCACAACGATCATCGTGACGATCAACGCGGTTACGGCTACCAGGGCTGCAGCTCCCACCGAAATCGGCCCAAGAAGCCTGCTTCGGGTGACCTGTGGCGGCTTTCCGGGTGCCACTACTTCAGCGACCCGGCTCTCTGCACTTCCTGCGACCGCAAACTCACGCAGCGAGACCAATTGAGTTCGCATGCCTCTGAACGCGTCAAGCTCATCTCTGCAATCAGAGCAGGTGAGGAGATGCTCTTCGACATACTCCCGCTGAGACATCGATGCCTCGTTGTTTACGTATGCGGAGAGCAGTTCGTTTATGTCTGAATGCTTCATCGGACTTTGCCTCCGGGATCAGCGCCGTAAGCGCTCCTGAAACGTTTGCTGCCGCGGGCCACTCGCTTGCGCACGGCGTCCTCAGAGATACCCAACAGCTCACCAATCTCTCGATACCGAAAGCCTTCGACGAAGTGCAGAACCATCGCTGTGCGCTGGTCAACAGGCACTTTGAGCAGCGCTTCCTGGATTGCTATCCGCTCAATCGGTTCATGCGAAATAGCTCGCAGGTTCGATGTGAACGCATCGCCGAGTCGAGAGAACGGCAGGAAGCTGATCAGACGCCTGCGTCGGAGGTGCTGGAGCGCATTGTTGGTAGCGATGCGATAGATCCACGCCTTTAGCGATAGATCCGAATTGCTTGCCAGGATGCCTCGGTGCGCATCGATGAACGTTTTCTGCACAAGATCCTGCGCGACTTCCGGGTCGCCGGTCATGCGCGATGCGTACCTGAGAAGCGGCTGCTGATACTGCTCAACTATTCCGCTGAAGGCATCTGCATCACCGTCGCGTATCTGCGATATGGCCTGTGCTTCGTCCAGTGCAACGTTCCTGTGCTGTTCCGTTGCTCATTGAAATGCACGAACGATCCAAAACCGGACAGGGGGTTTACACCCGGCGCGTTATCACTACCCGGTGCCCCATCACCCTCGCTGTGCGAGCCAGCTTCCTATCACCACTAGCGCGGCGCCTGCGTACAGCTCTGGGCCTACCGATTCGCCGAGCACCCACCAACTGAACAGGACACCGAAGATAGGCTGGCTAAGCGAGATCACCGTCACCCGCGACGGCAGGTAGTTCTTCAGCAGCCAGGTCTGGCCGAGGAACCCGAAGCCTGCGATCAGCACGCCTGTGTAGAGCAGCGCGATCGTCAACTGCGTCGTCACCTGGAAAGCGTCGTCGGATTCGAAGATGAGGCTGGCGATCACAAAGCTTGTGATGCCAAAGACTGTCTGCGACATCAGGAGCTTGTGCTGCGGAACTCCCTGCGCCGCCTGCGAGATGTAGACCTGCCGTGCTCCCAGCAGGATCGCCGAGCCAAGCAGCAGCAGGTCGCCGATGATGAAGTCGCTCCCGAGCGTCAGGCTGCGGGAGAACACTGCGACAACGCCGCTGTATGCGACGAGAGTGCCGAACGTGCGCCTTCTGTTCATCCTGTCGCCTGGCACGAAGAAGTGAGCGAACACCGATGTCCAGAGCGGGAACGTGGTCGTCACGATCACCGCGTGGCCGGCCGTTGTGAAGTCCTGACCGACGTTCATGAACGCCAGCTGCACCGAGAACAGGACGCCAAGAAGGATGAGCGGCCGCACCTCGAATCGGTAGACGCGCATGTCCTGTCGTGTTGCGAGCGCGTAGATGATCACAACCGCGCCGCCAAGAGCGAATCGCAGGTATCCGAGCCGCAGCGGTCCGGCGTCACGTAGCCCGGCCTTGCTTGCGACGGGGTTTCCGGCCCACATCGTCGAGAGAAGCAGGGCGAGAGCGGCAGCCGGGAGTGTCAGCGGCTTCCGCACGCGCGGCGCATCGTCAGTCGATGTTGACGCTGAAGGCGGACCGGGATGTGCTGTGGAGGGGCTGTCTGCAGGAGGCAAGGCACCAGTTTATGCCGGTGAGACCGGTGCTGCTTCTGCACGAGTCGATTTCGTCAGTACGTGGCAGTTTCCGGCGTAGGCATCTCGAATAGCGCTATGAATGGGTCCGCGATCGCGTACAACCCATCTGTCGACTACCGAGCCGCCTGCGCCACCCGCTTGAGAACGCCATTAACGTCGTCGCACCAACGGGTCACAGTGACGATGCTGTTCTCGGGGTCGATGTTCACCGTGTTGCCGCCAGCGCCCGATGCTGCGAATAGCGACTCAGACACCTCTGATCCATAGCGAGCACCGCCGGTGTTGAGCCACCACATCAGGCCGTACCTCGGATTCTGGGCGCAGGGCTCCCGCATCATCTCGAACCAGCGCTCCGATATCAGCCGCTTTCCGTCCCACTCACCGCCATTCAGAAACAGCAATCCGAAGCGAGCGTGATCGTAGGTGTTGATGTGAACGCCGCCGCCCCAGTGAGCGCCGCCTGAGACCGACTCCATACGCTTTCCATCGATCTCGACTACAGAGTTGCGATATCCGTGCCACTCCCACGTTCCGCTTGCGCCAACGGGTTCCATGACGCCTCGGCGCATCAGTTCAGGCAGTGGCTCGCCCAGCAGAGCAGTCAACGCCAGCGCGCACAGGTTCACCCGCACATCGTTGTACTCCCAGTGCTCACCGGGAGCCATTCGCTCATCTCGGACACCCGCGCCACCCTGGTCGATCGAGCGGTTCCAGTCCACCGTGTCAGGACGATCCCACAGCGTCCCTTCCCATTCCGAGGTCTGCTGAAGCAACTGCCGCCACGTGATCCTGGAGTTCTGGCCCGATTCGAACGGGCGCAACTCCTCGCCAGTGTCGGCCGAGCGAATCTCAATGCCACCGATGTCATCGACGACCGGCCTCTCGAGGTCTTTGAGAATCCCCTGATCGAACGCCAGCCCCGCGACGGTCGATACATAGCTCTTGGTCGCGCTGTAAGTCAGATCGACCCGGTCTAGATCGCCCCATTCGTGCACGATGTAGCCGTTCCTGAGCACCAGTCCAGCCGGACCGCCGCGCGGGCGCATCTTGCCGAGTTTCGCCGAATACTCAGGTGGGTCATCAGACACATTGGTGTTGGTCAGGTCTTCGGGCCACGGCATGTCATTCGCTATGGCGAAATCGGACGCATCGCGCAGCGCAGACGCGTCCAGGCCGAGCGATTCTGGATCGCGTCGCTCCCAGTTGGCGGGGTCAGGCGCTGGGAAGTGCATGTTTGGGTCTCCGGAACCGGATTAAGTGTGCTCTGGTTGATCGCGGCGATGGTATAGCAAGCCGCCGTTTGCGCCACAATCTTTCGCCCGTTGTTGTAAGGTTCAAATCCGGTCTGGATCAGCCCGTCCAGGCAGGTGCTGATCGGTCCAGGATCGGGCCGCTTTACGCCGTATAAATCCAGTTCAGCGCCAGTTTGGCAGGAATCTCACCCAGGATCAGGCGATCACGACATTGGCAGCCAGGCAGGTTCTATACAGAAAGTGGCGACCTCTCCGGTTTTCGGATGTGGTTGGCCAGGAGCATGTCACCTCGACGCTCCGCCGGGCCGTCCAGACCGACCGTGTCGCCCATGCCTACCTCTTCACTGGCCCGCGCGGAGTTGGCAAGACCTCCACAGCCCGCATCCTGGCTAAGTCTCTCAACGCTGGTCTCGATGAGCACGGCGAGCCGAACAACGACAGTGAGACGGCACGCGCCATAGACGATGGCGCATTCCTCGACATGATCGAGATCGATGCCGCCTCCAATCGCGGCATCAACGACATCCGCGCTCTTCGCGATGGCGTGCAGTTCCAGCCTGTGGCAGGTCAGTGGAAGGTCTACATCATCGATGAGGTTCACATGCTCACCGATGCGGCCTTCAATGCGCTGCTCAAGACACTGGAAGAACCGCCGCCGCATGTCGTGATGATTCTTGCGACGACCGATGCGCACAAG
>JANQIZ010000206.1 GCA_028281895.1 Dehalococcoidia bacterium | reverse complement strand
CGATGCCCGCTTCTCGATGCTGTACGCCTCGCGCTCCTCCGACCGGTCGGAAGCGCCGTGTCCAAGCATGTCGACGGCGATGATGTCGCGCTCCCCAAGAGCTTCGATCCAGCCTGCCTGGAACCAGTGTTCTGCAGACTGCGCAAGGCCGTGGTGCAGGAAGATCGGTGAGTTGCCCACTGAGCCGCCAGCGCTACGTTCATGCCGGTAGTGGATATCGAATCCATCGTGCTCGATCTTGTCCACGCTGGTCCTCTGCGGCGTCTGGGCCGCGCAACTTCTGGCGAGTTAGTAAACTTCTGAGCAGATTCTACTGGCCGGCAACTCGGGATGAGGAAGCCCTGATCCCCACGACAGGAGCGCGAAATGGCCGATCCAATAGTCGCAGTCATCATGGGCAGCAGGACCGACCTCGATACGATGCAGGGCGCGGTCGATGTGCTGGAAGAGCTTGGCGTGCCCCATGAGGTGCGCATAGTCTCGGCTCATCGCACACCTGACTTCATGTTCGAGTTCGCTGAGCAGGTCGCCGGCCGCGGCATCGAAGTGATCATCGCCAGCGCTGGCGGAGCCGCGCACCTGCCGGGCATGGTGGCCGCCAAGGCTCACCTCCCCGTGATCGGCGTCCCCGGCAACACCACATCGCTCGACGGCATGGACTCGCTGCTATCAATAGTCCAGATGCCGCGAGGAGTGCCGGTCGCAACCGTTGCCATCGGGTCCCACGGCGCTGTCAACGCCGGACTGCTTGCGACGCAGATCGTTGGTCTGAGCAGGCCTGATCTGCAACAGCGATTTATCGCCCGCCGAGAAAAGCTGGCTGCCGATGTGCTTGCCGGCAGCGAAGTGAAGGTGTGATGTGACAGATATCCCATTGGACTCCACAAGCCCACTTGAGCCTGGCTCCACCATTGGCATCATCGGCGGCGGACAGCTAGGCCGAATGACTGCGATAGCCGCACGGCAGATGGGCTACCGCGTGGCTGTGCTCGATCCTGATCCCGATTCTCCATGCGCGCAGGTTGCCGATCATGTTGTCGAGGCGGCGTACGATGATCGGGATGCGGCGCGCGAGCTGGCGCGTATCTCAGACGTGATCACATACGAGTTCGAGAACGTCGACCCGGATGCCGCTGAGGCCGCAGGCGAGATAACCCGGCTATGGCCATCGGGCAGCGTGCTGCGCACGACCCAGAACCGGGTACTTGAGAAAGAGGCTCTCAAGCGGGCAGGGCTGCCAACTGCTGACTACGTGAAGATCGAGTCGCTGGATGACTACCTTGCAGGCCTTGAATCGCTTACCGGTCCGTGGGTTCTGAAGACCGCCACGTCTGGCTATGACGGCAAGGGACAGGTTGTTGTGAATGAGGCTGACGATGGAGCGGCGTTCCGGGAGCTGGAAGGCAAGAGCCCGGCGATGGTGCTGGAGCGGTTCGTGCGGTTTAAGCTGGAGATGTCGGCGATATGCGCACGAGACGCCGATGGCCACACGCTCACCTTCCCCGTATCAGAGAACGATCATGTCGACGGCATCCTAGACACCTCTATCGTTCCAGCCAGGATCGAGCCCCACGTCGCTGAAAAGGCGTCTGAGCTTGCGATTTCTGTAGCGGAAGCTCTGGATGTGCGAGGAGTGATAGCGGTCGAGATGTTCCTGACTCAGGACGACGAGATCCTGATCAACGAACTGGCACCAAGGCCACACAACTCCGGGCACTACACGATTGAAGGCTGCAATACCTCTCAGTTTCAGCAACTGGTACGGGTGCTCTGCAGGCTGCCAATGGGCTCAGTCGAGATGTCGAAGCCGACGGTGATGGTCAACCTGCTTGGTGACGTCTGGGAGGCGGCGGACGGAAAGCCAGACTGGGCGGACGCCCTGTCAGTTCCGGGCACAAACCTTCACCTGTACGGGAAGGCGGAGGCGCGGAAGGGGCGTAAGATGGGCCACATCACGACTGTTGGCGATACTGTCGACGTTGCGCTGCACCGGGCACAGCTCTCGCGGCAGAAAGCCAAAGGCTGATGCCCGGCCGGATGGCTAACTGTCAGGACGTTTGAACATCGCCTCGGGATCTGCACTCAGGTCCGCTCGCTGGCTCAGGCCGCCATCCGCCATCTCGTATATCTGATCCGCCATCTCGAGCAGCGTGCGGTCGTGCGTGGTCGCCACGATGGTCATGTTGCGGTCTCTCGACATCTCACGGAACAGACCGAAGATATTGCTGGCGTTCGTCGAATCCAGCTCACCGGTCGGCTCGTCCGCAAGGATTATGTCTGGCTGGATGGCGACCGCACGGGCGATCGAGATTCGCTGCTGTTCACCGCCAGATAGCTCAAACGGCCTGTGCTTCGATCTGCGGGCCAGCCCAACAAGCTCCAGTACCTCTTCGGTTCGCCTGCTGCGCTCTTTCGCTCCGATGCCCGCTATGCGCAGAGGTAGCTCGACGTTCTCGTATGCCGAGAGCAGTGGGAGCAGAGCAAATGACTGGAAGACGACTCCCACCCGGCCGCGCCGAAGCTGAATCATCTCTTTCTCGCTGAATGTCGCAAGGTCGCGATCCTCGAAAAGCACCTTGCCCTCTGTCGGATGGTCAAGACCTGCGAGAAGGTTGAGAAGCGTTGTCTTGCCTGAGCCCGAACGGCCGACAAGCGTCACGAACGAGTTGCGCTGGATGCTCAGAGACACGTTCTTGACGGCGTACAGATCTTCAGAGCCCAGCCTGAAAGAGCGGCTGGCATCGACAACCTCGATCAACGGCGCGTTGGCAGCGCGCGCCTCTGCTGCGGGAACTTCACTCGCCTGACTCAAGTGTCACCCTCCCATCTGTCACGCCCAGCCTGACCCTGCGCCTGATCGCAAGCTCATCGAACACCTCTCTTGGAATCTGTATCGAGCCGCTGGAGTCGACAAGCAGGAACTCTTCGATGTCACTGTCTGTATCACCGCCGATGGCTCGCTCAAACGACACTGCCCTCGTGGTCTCGGTGCTTGTCTTGCCATCACGGATGGCGATCGCCCGTCCGACTGAGCTCGATATCGCCGGGTCGTGCGTGACGATCACGATGGTTGTGCCAAGCTCCTGGTTCACATTGTTAAGCAGGTCGAGCACCTCAGATGCGGTTTCATCGTCCAGTTCACCGGTTGGCTCGTCAGCAAGCAGCAGAGGCGGCCTGTTTGCCAGCGCCACAGCGATTGCCACACGTTGCTGCTCTCCGCCCGATAGCTGGGCGGGCCTGTGAGTGTGACGGTGCCCAAGCCCTACGATTTCGAGCAGCTCATTCGCTCGTTCGCGCCTTGTCCTGGACGGGACGCCGGTGAGCAGCATCGGCAGCTCAACGTTTTCGTATGCGGTGAGATAAGGGAACAGGTTGCGGGACGTCTCCTGCCAGATGAACCCGACCTCCTGGCGGCGGTATTCAACGACCTCCTTGTTGGTCATGTTGAGCAGATCGAACCTGCCGACCCGCACTGTGCCGGCAGATGGCGTGTCGTACCCGGCGAGGATGTTGAGCATGGTGGATTTGCCGGAGCCTGATGCTCCGACAACCGCGATCACCTCACCGCGATCGACAGACAACTCAAGTCCTCGCAGCGCGACAACCTCGAGGTCGGCCACTTTGTAGATCTTGAACAGCCCGCTGCAGACCAGGTAAGGCCCGCTCGACTCATTCGTCTGTGTCATCTGTTCGCCATCCGTCGATCAACCACTAGCTTTCTCCCATTCGCATAACCCTGTGAACCGACATGCGAAGCACGGAGACCAGGATCGCGATGATAACCACACTGAAGACGATACCGAGCAGACCGAACGTGTACCCGAATCCGAGCCAGTCGATCTGAAGCACCATTGGAGGCACGAGAACCCTGTCCTCACCCGAGTTGGCGAGGAAGGGAATGATCGTGTCTCCGAGCCGGGTGCCCATGAACACGCCGATGCCGATGGCGACTCCGATGACGATGAGCTGTTCGAGTAGCACCAGCACAAGCAGCTGCGGCCCTGAGAGGCCCATGGTGCGGAGCAGTGCGAACTCCGAGCGTCTGCGGGTGAACGATACGCGTGCATGGACAAGGAAGCCGATTGCGCTGACAACGAGAACCGTCAGAAATGCGATCCCAAGCAGCGCCTGCCACCCGGCGGAGACAAGAGGATCGACTGCGACTCGGGACAGTTGCGCCGAACGATCGATGAACCGGCCAGTGCGTAGATCGAGGCTGTCGATCTTCTCCAGCACCACTGCGCCCACCGGGTCCGATTCCTCAACATCCAGCAGGAAGCCGTCACGATTGGCGATGGCCGCGTCTCCAGTCTCTGTTCGCACCCAGACTTCGTTCGCCTGCGTCTCGCCAATCAGCTGCGCCAGGTTGAAGGACTGGTGAACTGCGTCCTTGTCGGCCACAAGGAACGGTCTCTCGTCCGGCTTCAGAGTTGGGAACAGATTGATCGTTCCCTTGATCTCAGCCGACACTCGTGCCGGTCCAACGCCAAGCAGTATTGGATCTCCAACCGACACGCCGAACGCATCGAGAAACGTATCGCTGGCCAGCACAGGCATCACGAACTCGGCGTTTCCAAAAGCGATTCCCCGCAACTCTCGTGCGCTCGTCGCGGTCCAGCGGAACCTGGCTACACCCGGAGTTGAGTTGCCATCGTCATCAGTTGCGACGCTGAAGGTGTCGCCCAGCGCGTTGGGTGACGGCTCGAGAGTGCGCCACCTGGAGAGATCATCAAACTCCTCGAGCACCAGCAGCTCATTCTCGTCCTCGGTCAGGACTGCTATGTCGTCGACATCCACCGCACCGGCTGCAACGTTATTCGTGAAATCCACGATTCCGATCGAGTGGAGCTTCACTGGCCGCTCGATTAGCAACGGTCTGACACGGCCGAGTGGCACTGGAGCGATGCGGGCGCCGACGCGACACCAGCCAGGAGCCTCGCCTGGCTCAGGCTCTGCGCACTGGAAACGCCCGTTGTCGATTGACTCGGGCAGCATGTTGCCCATCAAGATCGTGTAGTAGCGATCGTTCGCGTCGCTCATCCTGGCCACGAAGAACGTCTCTGGCTGCGAAACCAGCGGCTTCATCCTCACTCCCAGCCAGAAGCCATCATCAGGGATCACAATTCCGCCTGGACCGCCGACATCCACAGTTTCAAGCCTGGAACGCGTCGTGCCCGCAATGAAGTCGTCCCTGAACCAACCAACGCTGCCGATCGTCTCGGAGTCCACGCCGAGCAGATCGAAGGTTTCGTTTGAGGTGCCAAACGAGACAGATCCAGACTCGCGGTAGACCTCAGACGCAGAGACGACGCCTTCCAGGTCTTTGATCTCATCTACGGCTCGGAAACTGAAACCACCGGTTGCGGACGTGATGTTCGGCACCCGGATATCAGCGCCCGAGTTGTAGAGCACCTGCTCGGTGGCGCTGCGCTCCAGCGTCGTAGCGAAGCTGGCTGCGAACACGCCCAGTCCAGCAGTCAAGATAAGCAGGAGGGACAGCCGCGAATACGATGACGGGCTGCGCGCCATCTGCCAGACCCCGAGAACGACAGACGGAGGGATGACCCGGCTTCCCAATCGCGTGGACATCGCGCGTCCAAGCAGGTCCATCGTCGCCGGAAAGATCCGCAGGAGCGCGATGCCTGCGGCGACCAGGAACAGCGCAGGAACAGCGAGCACCAGGTTGTTAACGCTTTCCTCTCCGAACACGTCTGTAGCAACGAACGAGCCCTGCCTGGTCAGCTGCCAGAAGAGGAACAGCACTACGCCGAGCATGCCGAGGTCGAGGTAGTAGCGCTGGACAAATGCAAGCCTCTCCGGCCTTGCTCGCGATCTGCGGTCAGTGAGGAGTCCGAGCCTGGCCGCGCGCACTGCAGGTACGAACAGCGCCAGCATGCTCAAGCCTCCGCCGATCAATGCAAGCACGTATACGTTGGCGGTGAGCCGGACGGGCAGAGCGGCGCCGTTGTTGAGGTCTTCATAGAACGGCAGAAGGCCGATTGCGGAGACGCCGCCGAGCGCGAGCAATGGCCCGATCAGCACCGCAAAGCCTGAGAGCACACCTGCTTCGATGATGAACACGGCGAGGATCTGTCGTGATGTGGCGCCTCGCGACCTGAGAAGGGCAACCTCGGACCTCTGCGCGTCTACGAGCAGCGATGCCAGCGTGACCACGTAGTAGAGCACGACGAGGACGATGAGGATGAGGACAACGAACATTGGAAGGCGATTGAAGAAGAGGTCTGCCTCGAACTGTTCGAGCACATCTCCAAGTTCGGTGTCCAGCACAAACCCGTCTACGACCGCCCTCAGCTCGTTTCCTGTCACCCGTATCGTGTTGCGAATTCGCTCTGTCTCAGAGGCGTCGATCGAGCTGGTGTCTACGTCTAGCACCCAGACGAAGTCTGCGCCCATGGCTGGGAAGTAGCGACCGATACCGTCAAGGATTGACTCATCACGCACAACGAACCGGGCGAACTCCAGTTGCAGCCCTCGTGCGGCGAAGGTGTCATCGTATATGCGCCAGAGCGGCAGTTCAGGCTTAGTCCGCTCGTAGATGCCAACGAGACGGACAGTCATCTCCTGGTTGATGTCGTTCCAGAAGATCTTGCCCTTGAGCTCGCTCCCGACTGTCATATCGAACAGGTCGGCAGTTGGCTGATCGAGTACCGCCTCGATGTAGTACCTCTCTCCAGGCGCGGGAAACGTCGTCGCCGGCTCTGCCATGCGTCCGTTGACGATGCGGATGTTCTCGTCGATCGAAGGCACTGTTGAGAACGACATGCGGCGACAGTCGCAGGCGATGGTTCCATCCGCGGTGTTGTCCTCAGGGCGCGGCAGCGATTCTGCGGACCGGCATGGACACTCGCCCGGCAGCACCTGTGGCGGTGGCTCATCGAGGAGGAATGTCCACGTTCTGAAAACGTGCTGTTCCTCGTGCAGGAACGGCCTCATGCCTTCGATGATGCTGCCGTCTATGGCCCGCAGGACACGATCGTGGTTCTCGATGTTGATGGGCACGATGCCTGCCTGCACCTCCAGGTCCAGGTCGAACTGGTCCACATCTTCCAGTGCTCTGTCGAGAGCGATGTTTCGGAGGGAGTCGAAGTAGATGGACGAACTGGCCATGACCGTCACCGCCAGAACGACTCCGATGACGACCGCGGCCAGCAGCCGGGCATGGGCCGCGGTTCGGCGCGCCACGAGCAGGAGTGAGGCGGTGAGCATCTGCTAGCCCCCGGTTCTCGTGAGGACGTGAAGCGGCAGACGCGGGAAGGCTCGCAGGAGGCCGGCAAGTATGACGCCTGCGGTCGCAGCGGTAATCAGCAAGACGATCGTCACCGGCAGCCAGTTGATCTGCAGGATGAATGGAGGGAGAAGCCTGTCTCCTGTCTCGGTGAAGGCCATCGAGTTCATGGCAATCCGGCTGATCCCGATGCCGGTGATGATGCCGAGCACGATGCCGATGACGCCCACAAGCGCGTGCTCTATGACGACGATGCGCAGGAACTCTGGCCTGGAAAGACCGATGGCCCGCATATATGCGGTGTCTTGCTCCGTGCTCTTCGAGTGCGCAGACAGATAGGTGATGTAGCCGAGAATCGTGGCGATTCCTGCCAGAATCAGCGCTACGACGCCCATTCCGCGCCATCCTGCCACCGCCAACGGGTCGACTGTCGTGTTCTCAAGTAGATCCTGCCTGTCGATGATTCTTGCTGACCTGAAGATCTGCCTGATCTCGTTTTTCACTTCGACGTGCTTCTCAGGATCGACAGACGCAAATAGCTCGTTCGGTCCAGCCTCTCGCAGCCCGCGCAGTCTCAGGAAGTCGAGAAGCGATGAGACGTCGGCGACGATGAAAGGCGAGCGTTCAGCATCGAGTGTCGGGAAGAAGGTGAGGACTTCGACGATCTCAAGGGGCACGAATCCACCGGCCATGCTGATGACGAATGGCGCTCCGATTCGGGAGTTGGTGACGGCGAGGAAGTTTGCGCTAGCGATGACTGGCAGCGGCCCGGCTGTGGCGGTGCGATAGATGCCGCGTATCCCGCTGTTGGTTCCGCGGTCCAGTTCGATCACTGCATGATTGCGCCCTGGAACCCCGATACCCGATGGCTCAGGCTGCACGAAATAGACGGTGTCCAGTCCGTTCGAAGTTGGCAGGCCGGTCCAAAGTCCGGCATCGTCAAATGAGATGACCATCTCCTCGAAGCCCGGGCCGTACGCCACCAGGTCGTCGATGCTAAGCGTTGTGGGAGTGCCGCCATCGCCGCCAGCCTGCATGAACGTCTGGATGGAGATGATCTCGACTGGATGCACGAGGTTGTCCGGCATCTCCAGTTCCTGCATGGCCCATTCGCCGCCGATCTGGCTCATGGTGACAGTGACCGTTCTGTCCTCTGCTCCGCGCAGGATCAGCCACAGGAAGTGATCGTTGACGAAAGGCTCCTGTTTGGCCCAGATCGTCAGCCTGTCAGTGCCATTCGGCAACAGCAGCGGCTCGGGCTTCACCTGGACGTTTATGCCTTCAAGCAGCGCCCTGATATCGGAGTTTGCGAAGTCGTCCCGTATCCAGCCGACCTTCGGGAATTCGATGGCATCTACGGCGAGTATTCGGAAGGATGGCCCCGAGCGAGTTGTTCCCACGATAGCCTGCTCGCGCATAGCGTGAGTGGCATTGATCACTCCGTCGATCCCCATAACCTCTTCTAGTTCGTCGGAGTCGACCGTCTGGTTGGTGCCTGAAGGAATGACGTGCATATCGGCGCCGGTTTCGTACAGAACCTGCTCGCGGCTGCTTCGCTCCAGCGTCGAGGCGAGGGTTCCAGACAGCACTCCAAGCCCTCCGATGAGAACCAGGAGGATGATTGGCCACGAGTACCAGTACGGCCTTCGGCCAAGCCTCCAGAAGCCCACTGAGATCGATGCGGAACCCGAACGGGCAGCGATGGCTGAAAGGGCTCTTGCGACGTATGGGAAGAACCGCAGGAAGACGAGGGCCACGATGATGAGGAATATCGCAGGAGCGAATAGCAGGGTGAAGTCGGCTTCCTGGCCGCCGTCGCGAGATGTGGAGATGACCGATCCGCGCGAGTTCAGCTCCCACCAGATAAGTCCACCGAGCACGACGAAGATGAAGTCGAGGTAGTAACGCTGGTAGAGAGGCGGTCTGTCTGGCCTTGATTGCGACGCCCGCTCAGAGACAACGCCGCGGCGCGCTGCGAGTAACACAGGCGCGAGGATCACGACCATCGCCGCGAGCCCCGTAGCCGCTGAGTAGACCCAGGCGATCCATGCCAGCTCCACGTCAAGCGTGCCGCCGCCGGTGATCTCATCGAATACCGGCAGCCGACCCATCTGCCATACGCCCAGGGCCGCCAGCAGAGGGGCCACAAGCACGGGTATGCCTATCAGCAGCAAAGCCTCCAACGCCTCGAAGCGGAGGATCTGCATAATGCTCAACCCGCGGCTGCGAAGCATCACTGTCTCCGACTCGCGCCTGGTGGCGAGGAGCCCTGAGACCAGCAGCAGGTAGTAGGCGACGATCACGACAGTTAGCGCCGCGATCAGGAACATCGGGATTCTTACGAAGGTGATCTTCTCTTCAAGGCGCACAAAGCTTGGCTGAAGCGCGGTGATCACGCTCGGGCGCACGATCTCTTTCGCCACCTCGTCTTCCAGCCTCACCAGCCGCTCGATCAGGTCTGAAGTCCGGGCGTTGTTAAGCCTCTCGACATCGGTGAAGAAGACCCAGTTGAAATCGGCGGGGAGACCGGCGTTTGATGGACCGACTCCAGCCAGGTTCGCGTCCCATGTTGTGTGCAGAACCAGTGGAAGATCGCGGCCACCGAACTCGAGTGGCGGCGAAGGCCGCAGTATCGCGGTCGGGAACCCGAGCCAGAACTGAGAGCGTTCGTCGACTGCACGGAAGATGCCCGTGATCCTGACCTTCACTGTGCCGATGCCGCGCGGCTCGGACACGGCTTCCACAACGTCTCCGACCTTGAGTGTGATGAACTCGTTGCCGTGTTTGCGCTCAACGCGGTCACGGTTTATCGAAGCTTCGACGATACGCACACCGTCCACTATCTCGACCGTGTCTGAAGGATGCCTTCCTTCTATGTAGATCACCTCGGATTCGAGGCCAGACAGTGTGGTGAAGTAGGCGCGAGACGAAAGCGGAGCTGTTAGCGGCCGCTCGCCGTTGACGTTCCAGAAGTGTCCGCGGCTCTTTATGCGAAAGGATGTGCGCTCGACAAACGGCCCGATGTTCTCGTCTGCCAGCTCCTGCACGATGCGAGTCGATTCATTCGCTTCGGCAGCTTCGAGAGGAACCCAGTTGGAGTTGACTGTGATGTTCTTGTTGTACTGCCCAACGTCATTAACAACATCGCTTACGCCGATCTTCTCAAGGGCGCGGAGATAGAGTGGGCCGCCAGAGACAACTGTTGCGGCGATGAGAATCGCGACGAATGAGCCTGCGAGAAGTCTTGCGTCCCCGCGGCCTCGCCGCCTGATGAAATCGATAAAGCTCAGGCCGGTGCTCTTTCGGGCTGATCTTGACCCGGACAACGGCGCCGGGCAACGTGCTTGGTCAACTGCTGATCACAGGACCGCGCACTCCGCGTGATGCAGACCGTGAAGTGTAGTGGATTCAGTAGAACGTGGGGCAGGACGCCGTCGATCTGTGCACACATGCATTTAAGCCGTTAAAGTCTTGACAATTCCGGCCGAGAATTGAGAGCGATCGGCATAAGGAGCTGCGCACGGCTGTTCCCGGCCGGGCGATGCGATGTTTGTACTGAAACGCAATGGACGGTTGAAGGTCTGGCTTGGACTGGCTGCTGTGGCCGCCGGAGCGATTAGCGTCGCCTGCACATCGTCGCCTCCCACACCGACGGCGATCGTCTTTCCGCCAACTCCAACGCCTATCGTCCTGCCACCGACGCCAACCCCGATCGTCATTCCGCCTACGCCCACGGCTGTCGTCCTGCCGCCAACACCGACACCGTTCGTACCAACGCCAACGACTGTCCCGACCGCTACATCCGTACCTCCGACGCCAACGCCTGGCGGACCGATTCCAACTCCCGGGCCGTCACCCGTCCCTACGCCAACACCGACACCGCGGGCCATGCTCCCAGTATCGGAGATCGCAAGCCTTGTCATGCCTTCTGTGGTTCGAGTCTCTGTCGATACCGGAGTGGCCATATCTACCGGAACCGGCGTGATTCTCGATACGGAAGGCAGGATTCTGACCAACTGGCACGTGGTCGAAGACGCTATCTCGATCGAGGTGACGCTGTGGGATGGATCGGTTCTGCATGCCGATCTATTTCGAGGCGACCCGGACGCAGATATAGCTGTGATAGCGGTCATGGCGACCGAGGGTCTCGCTCCTCCCAGGTTTGGATCAATTGACGATGTGGAGATCGGGCACGAGGTCGTGGCGATTGGCCATGCGCTGGCGCTTGAGGGACTTCCAACCGTTTCGACCGGTGTCGTTTCAGGTCTTGGCCGGACTTTGCCGAACGAAGCGGGCGGCCAGCTGACAGGGCTTATCCAGACCGATGCCGCGATCAATACCGGAAACAGCGGAGGCCCGCTGATCAACACCCGGGGCGAGGTGATCGGGATCAACACGGCAAAGCTGAGCACTGGAGACAGGATCGGATTCGCCATCAACATCGACAGTGCACTAGCGACAGCGTCTGAGTTGATCGATCAGGGGCCGATCCCGCCGCCGGGCTTCCTTGGCATCGGTGGCAGAAACATGTTCCAGCCAGAGGCTGCGAGCCTTGGGCTTCCGATTCCTGGCGGATACGTTGTGCAGGCCATCGGCGAAGATTCGCCCGCGGAGCTTGCCGGGTTCTTGATCGGCGATGTGCTTGTGCAGTTGGACTCTGTGCCCATCAGGAACGATCTCGACTTCACCGCGTTCCTGTCGGCGCATCCTGCAGGCGCCGAGGTTTCGATCTTCGTGTGGCGTCTCGTTGTCGGCAGCGGATGGACTCCTGTGCAGCTTGTGGCGACCCTGGGAGTTCACCCGGACCAGCCCATGCCTTGAAGTCCTGATATCTTCTCGGCGTCGCCACTACGCGCATCCCGCATCGCGACACAGGCAGACGCATACCGGCAGCGAGGTAGAGACGCCCATGAGCAATGTCCGTGAGGTAGCAGCCCCCGAATTTGAAGGCCCGCCAAGGGCGCGTGAGCTTGCCGGCAAGGTGGCGATCGTGACGGGGGCAGGTCGTCGACGCGGGATTGGCCGCGCTACTGCCCTGGTACTTGCGGAGATGGGTGCAGATGTGGTCGTCACAGGCACTGGCCGCGATCCATCCACCTTTCCTGAGGATGAGCGAGCTGTTGGATGGCGGGATATCGAGTCGGTGGCAGACGAGATTCGCGCTCTGGGAGCGCGAGCTTTGCCGGTCGTGGTTGATGTGTCCGACTCTGCGCAGGTGGACGAGATGATCGCAAAGACCGTCGAGGAGTTCGGCAGGATAGACATCATCGTCAACAATGCAGCTGCGCCGTATGGCGAGGACCGAAAGCCAATGCTCGAAGTTGACCCGGAGGTGTTCAAGAGGGTCATCGACATCAAGGTTGGCGGAACATTCATGTGCTCAAGAGCTGCTGCCGAGCAGATGGTGAAGCAGGGCGACGGCGGACGGATCATCAACCTGTCGTCTATCGCCGGGAAGCGCGGCATGGCGAACACTTCGGCCTACAACGCCGCCAACTTCGCAGTAGACGGCTTCACGCAGGCGATCGCCAAGGAGCTTGGAGCGCAAGGGATCACTGCTAACAGCGTCTGTCCGGGGCTCATCGGCACCTCTCGCATGGATGTGATGCCACAGGATTCGTGGGACGGCCGCATCGCGGTCAATCCGATGGGGCGAGTCGGCTCAGACCGCGAGGTCGCCGAGGTGATCGGCTTTCTCGCCAGCCCGAGAGCGTCGTACATCAACGGCGAGGCGATCAATGTGAATGGCGGAGACGCCACCGACAGATAGGCGACCGTTTCAAGCCTCAGCCGCTGCCATTCTCCGGGCATTCACAGTCGGGTTATGAGACAGTAAAACCTGTCTCACGTGACTCTGTTTTCGCTGGGCGTCGCGCATGGAACATGCACGTGCCTGAGAGCGTTTTGAAGGATTCGGTTGCCTAAGATCCCTGAAAGCTGGAAGCGTCGCCGTGCGCGCAGGCTGCGCCACGTGCAGTACCGCGCGCTGCAGCGAATCGGGATCTCAACTGCAGGTTCGCCGCTTTCAGGCGAGACGACTCTCTGCATCGCCTACATGTGTCCATATGCGCACTCGTGTCCAAGCGCGTCGTTCAGGCCCGCGCTCGTCGGGCAGAGAGATTGCTTCAGG
>JANQIZ010000325.1 GCA_028281895.1 Dehalococcoidia bacterium | reverse complement strand
ATCGATCCGGTCAGCAGCTGGCCGTCATCGTCGTAGACGGCTCCTTCTTGAAGCGCCTGTCCGAGACCCTGCGCAATACCGCCGTGAACCATGCCGTCGACGATCATCGGATTGACGACGTTTCCGATGTCGTCCACAGCGACGTACTTCGCTATCTTCGTCTCGCCCGTCGCCTCGTCTATCTCCACCACACAGACGTGTGCCCCAAACGGCCAGGTGAAGTTCTCGGGGTCGAAGAAGCTCGTCTCCTCCAGGCCCGGCTCTGTTCTCGGCGGAAGGTTCGTCGCCGCGTGAGCCGCGAGGGCGACATCCGCGAATGGCAGCTCCTTTTCGGGTAGGTCTTCCAGGCGGAACACACCGTCAACGAACTGGACCGCCTTAGGGTCGGCGTTTAGCTCGTGGGCGGCGATCTTTAGCGCCTTGTCCTTCACCTTCTTGAGGCTCATCACCAGGGCCTGTCCACCAACAGCAAGTGAGCGTGAACCAAAGGTTCCTGTTCCGAACTGCTGGCGATCAGTGTCGCCGTGAAGGACATCGACATCCTCCATCGGAACGCCAAGCTCTGCTGAGACGATCTGCGCGAACGATGTTGCGTGTCCCTGCCCGTGCGGAGACGTGCCTGTCAGCACAGTCAC
The DNA here is from genome assembly GCA_028281895.1 of Dehalococcoidia bacterium. Classification (GTDB taxonomy): domain Bacteria; phylum Chloroflexota; class Dehalococcoidia; order Lucifugimonadales; family Lucifugimonadaceae; genus JAJCYX01. Next base: position 2,734 of record JANQIZ010000325.1, on the reverse strand, counting down.
TTTGCCGGTCGGATGCACTCGAACAGTGCTGCTCTCCCAGAGTCCGGCTCCTGCGCCCAGCGCGGCGGCCACGGCTGATGGAGCCATTCCACAGATCTCGATGTAGGTGGAGAAGCCGACTCCAAGCAGCTTTCCATCTTTGCGCGCGGCCCGCTGCTCGTCGCGGAACTCCTTCACATCGAAGAGCTCAAGCGCCTTGTTGAGCGCGCCGCGGTAGTTGCCCGAGTCGTAGTTGACTCCAGTTGCGACCTCCTTACCGTTCTTGAACGGAGCCAGGAAGTTCTTGCGGCGAACTACTAGCGGATCGCGACCTATCTCCTGGGCGAACCTGTCCACCATGCGCTCGACGAGGTACGTAGCCTCAGGCCGACCGGCACCGCGGTATGCGTCCACCGGCGTCGTGTTGGTGAACACGCCTGTGACATCGCAAGAGATGTTCGGGATCTTGTACTGGCCTGAGAGCATGAGGCCGAACAGCACGGTTGGGATGCCGGGAGCGAACGTCGAGAGGTACGCGCCGAGGTTGGCGTAGATGTGGGTCTTCAGACCGGTGATCGTGCCGTCGCGGTTACCGCATATCTCCACATCTGCGATGTGGTCGCGGCCGTGTGTCGTGGCGACGTAGTTCTCCTGCCGACCCTCTGTCCACTTCACCGCCCTACCGAGGTTCTTGGCGATGATGCCGCAGATGATCTCTTCGGCGTAGAGGTAGAGCTTGCATCCGAAACCGCCGCCGACGTCAGGCGCGATCACCCTCAGCTTGTGCTCCGGATGCCCGGTGACAAGCGAAAAGAGCAGCCGCATCAGGTGAGGGATCTGCGTCGACGAGTAGACCGTCAGGTGGTCATTGCCTGGATCGTAGTCGGCAACAACGCCACGGGTCTCCATCGGGTTGGGGATGAGCCGCTGGTTGACGATGCGCTGCTTGACTACGACCTCGGCCTCTTTCGCTGCTGCCGAATAGTCGCCGCCGTGCACATCCCAGTTGAATGCGACGTTGTTTTTCGCCTCTTCATGCAGCTGAGGCGCGCCACTCTTTGTCGCCTTCTCCGCATCGACAACCACTGGCAGGACGTCGTATGTAACGTCGACAAGCTGCGCAGCGTCGGCCGCTACTGCAGGGTCGTTGGCAACAACAGCAGCCACAGCGTCGCCAACCACTCGCACCTTCTCGAACGCGATCGGCGGGTGGTCAGGGGCGATCATGTCTTCAAGCACCCAGCCTGCCGGCAAAGAGCCCATCTGCTCCTGCAGATCAGCGCCTGTGAAGACCGTCTCTACGCCCGGCACTTCGGCTGCGCGTGAGACATCGATGTTCTTGATAGTGGCGTGTGCGTACGGGCTTCTCACCAGGGACACGTGGAGCATCCCAGCGATCTTCACATCGTCGACGTACTTGCCCTGCCCGGTAATCAGGCGGTCGTCCTCGATCCGCCTTACGCCTTCGCCTAGCTTTGCTACAACCATCTCTACCTGCCCTCCGCGGCTGCGAACTTCACCGCCTGAACGATGTTGTGATAGCCAGTGCAACGACAGAGATTGCCGCGTATTCCGCTGCGAATCTCAGCCTCGGATGGGTTCGGGTTGCGCTCAAGCAGCTCGACGGATGTCATGATCATGCCCGGAGTGCAGAAGCCGCACTGAAGCCCATGCTTCTCCTTGAACGCAGTCTGGACCGCATGGACCTCACCGTTATTCGCCAGGCCCTCGATCGTCGTCACATTCGCACCGTCGGCCTGGACTGCAAAGACGGTGCAGGACTTGACCGATTTGCCGTTCAAGTGGATGGTGCAGGCTCCGCAGCTGCTGGTATCGCAGCCTATGTGAGTCCCGGTAAGGTTCTGGACCTCTCGCAGGTACTGCACAAGGAGCATTCGCTCATCTACTGTGTCAGTCCGCGTCGATCCGTTTACGGTTACAGTGATCGTGGTCGGCATGGGCGATACTCCATGGCTGGTGGTCTGTGAGCTCGCGCACTTCAAGAACAGTCTGCGAGCATATCGGTACAAAGGTGCGCCAGCATCGGCCAGTGTTTAACACGCCTCAATCGTGTTTGCAACCAGTTGGGACGTGCACACGGCCAAGTCGCGCAGGAACAGAGTCAGCACGACTGCGAAAAGAGCAGCTGAACAGGTCGAGGTCCACACATTTCGTCGGCATGACAAGGGAGCTCAGGGTTGGAGATCACAGGCGAATTCAAGATCAAGGGTGACAGGCAAGAGGTCTGGGACGTACTGAACGATCCAGACGCGCTCGAAAAGGCGATCCCTGGAGCTGACAAACTCATCGAGGAGTCTCCGGATCATTACAAGGCGGAGATGAGCGTCGGTGTCGGCATGATCCGTGGCCGGTTCGGCGGCAGCGTGGTGGTGCAGGACAAGGTGGAGCCAGAGAGCTACCGAATGACTGTTGATGGCAAGGGTGGAGCAGGCTGGCTACGGGGCGACGGTCAGATCCAGCTCACCGAGTCGGGCTCAGGACAGACACAGATCAGCGTCGCAGGCGACGCGTCGGTCGGCGGACTGCTGGCGCGCGTTGGCCAACGCATGGTGCGGAATGTGGCCAACAGCTTGATGAAGCAGTTCTTCCAGAACATCGAAAAGCAGGTTGTCGCCAGGCGAGGTTAGCCGGGGACTGTGCCCGCAGTCTTTTTGTCATCCTGAGCGAAGCCAAGGGATCTGACTTTGCTCCACCGTCACCGAGAGATTCTGAATCAAGTTCAGAATGACAAGGC
>JANQIZ010000202.1 GCA_028281895.1 Dehalococcoidia bacterium | reverse complement strand
CCGTCGTCCTGTGCCGCCGCCGCTGCAGCCGCACGCCGTGCCGCCAGTTCCAGCGCGCGGGCTTCCAGCTCTTCCAGTCCGGCGATGTCTGCGAGGAAGTCCGGGTCGTCTTCAATAGCCTCGATATCTGGAAGGCCACCGGCGCCTGTCGGCTCAACAGAGAAGGTGCGGCTACGGTCAGGTTCGATACGCCCTGGAGTTACCTCTACGTCCACCCATCCGTAGTCAGCGAAATATGCCTGCGTCCAGCCGTGCCTGTCCTCGTCCCGGATCAGGAACTTTCCTGCTGCCGGGATGTAGTCACCAGCTGCCCAGCCAGCCACCATTCGCGCAGGCACACCTGCCGCTCGGAGGAGCACGGTTCCCGCCGAGCCGTAGTACTGGCTGTATCCCTTGATCCGTGACGTGTCGCAGTCCGGAGCATCGGAAGGGCAGGGCTCATCCTGCGTCCGGAAAAGGAAGTAGAACACGCCGTCCTGGTTGGCATCCGGACCGGAGATCTCCAGCGAGTAGACCTGCTGCTGCAGGAACGCCTGGATCGCCCTCGCCTTCTCATACGGCGTAGTGGCGCCGGAGAACTGGACGATCTGGTTGGCCAGCCTAACGACATCATCCGGCAGACTGTCTGGTAGCTGCAGATAGCGATCCGTCACCCAGGCCGGGTAGTTGGTTCCAGAGCCCTGCAGCTCATTGTCGGTGGCTGTCAGGACGTAAGACGTGACCGAGTACAGCCTCTCTGCGGGGACGGTATCGACAAAGACCGCTCCAATCGGCTCATCCGGTCCGATTCGGGTGACATTCAGCCGGGAGACGAGTTCGTCATCGTTGAGGCTGAGCCTTATCTCGACCTCTGGCGGAACGTTGTTCCGCAGCGCCTCCAGCACATCTTCCTGCGTCATCAGCGGCTGGTCAGTAAAGGTCAGCTGGCCGGCTCCAGGCCGATCTGATGCGATCTGGCCAAGCTCCGTGCGGGTTGCGAAGGCCAGCTCCCGAATGTCTTCAGGCAGGTCAGCCAGCGCGGCGGGCGATCCGGTGAGCGGCACCCTGAAGGTCTGTGGAAGCAGATACTCGACCTCAGCATCGCGGTCCACGGTGTACGCGCCGCCTGCCGGCAGGACAAGATCGGTGTCCACGAGTGGCTGGATGAGCTGGTCTATGCGCTGTCGTCCCAGCTCCTGCGGCTGAGGAGCCAGCTCGGTGCGGGCCTGCACAGACCTCGTCTCCTGCGGAGTCGCCAGCCATCCGTTCGAGCTGTACTCGTCATAGACACGCCCCGGCAGCATCGTGGAATAGCGCGAAGTGACCCACGCAAGAGGCTCCTCCGTCAGGCTGATCGGACCGCCGAAGGTCAGCACCTCGTCTGGCAGATCAAGCCCTCTACCTCCCTCTTTCGCTTTCACTCCTGAAAGCAACCGGTTAGCCGGATCTTCGAGAGCGTTTACCGGCGCTTTTAGCACCTCCCACGCGTTGTCGAGCGTCTGTGATCTAGGCTCGAACACAGGAAGCAGGGCGGCGATGAGCACGATGGCCCCGCCGAACAGCAGGCCGTCGAACATGCTCAGATAGGCCTGCGTTGCAGGGTAGCGAACGCCCTCGCGCGCCCATCTGTCCATGCGCCGAACCGCCGTCAGGTGCGCGAACAGGGCTATCGAAGCGACGATGAAGATGAAGAAAGTCTGTTCGTGCAGTCCGGGCCTGAAGCTCAGGTTGCTCATAAGGCCAACGGTCAGGAGCACGATGGGAGTCCACGGGTTGCGGACGCGGTAGGTGAGCGAAGTGATCGTGTAGGCCGTGACCCACGATGCCGTCATGAACATCAACGAGAACGGAACAGAGTCGTTGCTGACTCCGCCTTCTTGAGCGACAGAAACCCACGCCCAGAATCGATCCCAGGCGTCGCGGGAGCGTTCGATGATGTTGTCGCCGTCTGCAGGTATCGACCCTTGCCACATGATCACAGCGAAGCCGATCACCGCGGCCAGTGTGATGTTGACGGCTACAGGCAATCGGTCGCGCGATGCGATGAATCCAGCGATCCATCCGAGCAGCAGAGTGGGGATGATGACTGGCAGGTC
>JANQIZ010000287.1 GCA_028281895.1 Dehalococcoidia bacterium | reverse complement strand
ACTGCGCTCACGCACTGGTCGAGACGCGGGGGCGCGCTGACAGCGATGCCAGATGCGACGGTTGGTGATGCCGTCGATGCGTCCCAGGATTCGCCATTGATAGCAGCGGCGATTGGCATGACGTTTTCGACCTGGACAGCGTGAAATCGCGGGCTCGCAGCTTGCTGGTCTGTAGCGGTCAGTTCGTCGAATCCGGCCTTCGCGCCTATGAGCATCGAGCCGTTTCCCACTGGCAGCACGATGTGCCGCACGCCTCTTGCCGAACTGGCGATGATCTCGGAGGCGACGGGCTTCATGCCCTCTGAGAAATACGGCGACAGGTTGTGTGAAAGGTACGGGAGGCCTTCGCTAGCCACGAACTCTTCCGCCGCTTCGGTCGCTGCCTGCCTTGGACCATCGATCGCGTGCAGTTCGGCGCCGAAGATCCTGATCTGGTCCAGTTTTCCCTGCGCAGCAGATGCTGGAACGAAGACATGAGCATTCATCCCGGCGGCAGCTGCGTATGCAGAGAGCGAAGCGCCTGCATTGCCAGACGAGTCTTCGACAAACTCGGTGACGCCTTCTGCAACTGCTGCCGAGATGAGAACCGCCGAGCCGCGATCCTTGAAGGATCCAGTTGGTGACATGTACTCGAGCTTCGCCCACAGCTCACCAAGTCCGAGAGCCTCAGCGGTGCGACTAAGCGACGCGACTGGAGTGTTTCCTTCACCAAGCGAGATTCGGTTGCTGTGCGGGTCAAGTGGCAGATTCGGGCCTCTGCCCTGGGTAGCCGCGTAAGCGATGGCGAACAGGCCGTTGCAGGCATCGCAACGCAGCTTGTGAACAGTGGCGTCGGTCGTGGCGCGGCAACTCAGACATTCCAGCATGTATGGCATGGGCGATTCGATACGGATTCCAAGGATGGATGTGATTCTGCGAAGAGTCTAGCCGCCCGGCGAGCAGGAATGTTCGCTCTTAAGAAGAGTCTGAGCGCTTTCACAAAAGGGTTAAAGGCAGCTGGGACCCTCGGACAGGCCCAGCGGCACGTTGAATGGAAACTGAGGTTTCATATAGTCTTACGAACAAGTCAGAAACGCTTGAAAAATCTATAGAGTGAACTATATAAAACTCAAGCTATAAAGTGAGTTTATCGTGCCAGAAGTCGGAAAGCGCAGGAGATACAGCCAGGCGTGCAACATCGCCCGGACGCTGGACCTCGTTGGGGAGCGCTGGACATTGCTGCTGCTTCGGGAGCTTGCGACGGGTCCGCGAATGTACGGCCAGCTGGAGGCTGCGCTGGGCGGGATTGGCACGAACCTGCTGGCTGACAGGCTCAAGCAACTCGAATCGGATGGCCTGATCGAGCGCGAGAAGACGCCCGGAATGCGGAGGCGAAGGCGCTACGCCCTCTCAGAGCAGGGCAGATTGATCGAGCCAGTTCTGGTCGAGATGGAGAGATTCGGCATCAGAGCCGGTCTTTCAGGGCCTGAGTCCGACTACAGCCGCCCGGCATGGGCAGTCCTGTCATCAAGAGCATCGTTCCGGCCAGACATTGCGGCCGGCCTCGACGAACAGTACGAATTCCATGTCGATGACGAGGTATTTCACCTTGGCATCAAGGACGGTCGGCCTGCGAACGGCCATGGTCCTGCCGCACACCCCGTTGTAGTCGCCAGCATGGCCTCTGACACCTTTGCGCGCGTTCAGAGCGGCTCTCTCGCCTTTTCCCAGGGCATCTGGACAGGGGAAATCGAGGTGATTGCAGGTCACGAGGCGGCGCTGGACCGCTGCTCGCAGGTCTTCGGCGCTTAACTGCTGTACATGCGGACGTCGGCCGTTGGATGAAGGGAACCCGGTAATCGCTGCGTTATTTCTGACGTGCGACAGTGCTCTGCACAATTGGTCTATGGAGTTGTTGAGATGCGAGTACCTGCTTTCATCCTCATTCTCGCTGCAGCCATCGCTGCGATGGCCACATGTAGCAGTGACGACCCTGTCAGCAGCGATCCCACCACAGGCGCCGTCGGCTCCCGCGCCACACTTGCGCCTCGAATCCTTCCTATGACAGGCGATGAGATCCTTGAGAAAACGATCAATGAGTTCACCCGCGCGCCTTACTTCGAAGCCGATATCACTCTAGAGACGGTACGTGATGACACTGGCGCGAGGACGGCTCAGAGCGGAGCTGTCCGGTTCGGCGGTACGGGCAAGTACCAGGTGCATACGGTCGATGATGGCGGCTACTTCGAGTTGATCGCTCTCGGCCGGACCTACTACACGAGACGTGGCGAGTCGAAGGATGCAGCGTCGCTGGATTGGACGCAGACCACGGCCGGCGGATACGGAAGCACCTGGGATGAGGTCCCGGAGTTCTTCTCCGGGTTGGGGCCACCAGACCAGGTCAGGAAGAGCGATGGTGTCTACAGGCTGACCGGGTTCAAGGACCCGCAGGTTCTATACGGTGGACTCCCCGGGATAGGCTTCGACATGCTTGGCGGGACTTACACGCTCCTGGTAGATACAGAGACTTTCGCCCCGCTGTACATCGAGTATGAGAGCACGTTTAAGTGGACAAACGATATGGATCCGGAGAACGTGCTGAGGTGGAATGTGGTCCACGAGCGCTCCCTGGACTTCACATCGTTCAACGAGCTGATCACTATTGCCGCTCCAGCGAGTTTCGAGATCCTGACTCCGCCGACTCCAACGCCGACAACATCTGGCGGCGTTCGACGATAGGCGGTCCGTATCAGCCTCACCGATGCGACGCGTTCATGTGCGTCGCTTACGGAGCGACGATCGCTCTTGTCACCTCGGACCCGGCATTTCGGCCAACCCACTCTGCGGTATCGAAGGCCTCACCAATCTTGTCGAGCGGGAACTCGTGTGAGACCACGTCTGTAAGCGGGTACTTGTCCCGCGTCCGCTCAAGGAAGTCGATGGCGTTCGGAATGATCCACGGATCGTAGTGCTGAATGCCGTAGAAGCGAACCTGGTTCTGCACTAGCTTCTGCACATCAAGGCTGGCGAACGAGTTTGGCGAGATGTGGCCGACTTCAAGGTACGTGCCACGCATTCGGCACATCTTCACTCCCTCTTCAACCACCGCCGGGAACCCGACCACTTCGAGAACCTTGTCGGCCCCGATGCCGTCCGTCAGCTCCATCACCCGGTCGATGCGAGATTCTGGCGTGTCGTACTCGTTCAGGTCGATAGTGTGAGTTGCGCCGCACTGCATCGCCAGATCAAGGCGAGGCTTCTGACCGTCGATCACGATCACCTTGTTGGCCCCGAGCTCAGCAGCAACGGCGCAGGCGTTCACACCGAGGCCTCCCGCGCCCTGCACAACCACGTTGTCGCCAAGGCGAACGCCGCCAAGGTGCAGAGCTTCGTAAACCTGTGCCAGCGCGCAGTTGATTGGCGCAGCGGCGGCATTGGAGATGGAATCTGGCAGCTTGAACAGGTACTGAGGCGCTCGCAGGTAGTAGTACTGAGCGAAGCCGCCGTTGCAGTACGGATACTCATCAAGCGGCTTGCGACCCATCCGGAACTTGCATGCTCCGAACTCACCTCGGATGCAGTTGTAGCACTTCGCACACGGGAAGAAGTAGGAATACGCGACGCGGTCGCCCTCTTTGAGCGGGCGTCTCAGCGAGTCGGTCGTCACCTTCGAACCGAGTTTGGCCACTTCGCCCATCATCTCGTGACCGAAGACAAACGGATCGCGAGGCGGCGCGTCCTTCGGCTCGCCGTCGCCGCGCCAGATATGCAGATCTGATCCGCAAACAGAGGTTGCTCGGACCCGAATCTGTACGGCATCCGGCTCCATTTCCGGGACGGGAAGCTCCCGCATTTCCCACGAATGATCAGAGTCGTGCCAGACAGCCGATATGCCGGTTTCTTTCGATGAGGTCGTCATACATATCCTCCCGTGATGTTGCTGACCTGCGCATCCGGTGAACAGCCGTTTTGGCAGATGCTGGCGGAAGCTTACTCCCGTATGCGCCATATATCACCAGTCGGATGAGCTGGCGCGGACGAAGTAGAAGCTGAGTCTCGGTATATGTATCTCCGACCTGAACCTGAAAGAGCGAACCTGGTCGTGTTACTTGCGCCGAGACTTTTCGTGCTGTGCCGCCATTAGCGCAACACCGATCGCTGTGCCGATTGCGATGCCGAGACCGATATTGTCCAGGGCAACACCGACCACAACTCCGATTCCGATACCGATCGGTAGCCAGGCAGCGGCACGCGACTCGCGCCGCTCATTCGAAGGTTTTTCCGGGTCTGGCATCGTTAGGTCCTTAAAATCTGAGCCTATTCCCCTGATAGGAACGCATCGCCCGACTTGAGCAGCAGCTCGTGAATCCACACCGAGCTCATGATGTCAGCGGTCATCTTGCGTCCCTTCGACCTGATGTACGACGAAAGCTCGTCCATCACCTTCACAACGTCGGGGTGCTCCGGCTGGCCTGGGTAGCCGATGCCCTGCGCGAAGTCGTTCGGGCCGATGCCAAAGTGATCGATGCCGTCCACAGCCAGGATGTCGTCGATGTTGTCGACCGCTCCCTGGTCTTCGAGCAGCGCGCCTACGAGCATGTTGTCGTTGGAATCCTTGTAGTAGGCGGTCTTATCGCCCCACGGCTCCGGCGTGAAGGTGTAGTTGGTGCCGCGGTTGCCACCGAACGAGCGCTGACCGATTGGACCGAAGTAGCAAGCGTGGGCAAGCGCCTCGGCATCTTCGCCTGATGAGATGTGAGGGCCGACGATTCCCTGGATGCCGCGGTCGAGGTACTGGAGAATCGTCGACTGCTCGACGTTCTCAACTCGCGCCACCGCTGTTGCGCCTGCTGCCTCAATGGCCCGCACCTGCTCTTCGAGCTCCGTGTAACCGAACGGACCATGCTCGCCATCCAGCCAGACGAAATCGAAGTCGAGACGGCCAAGGATCTCGATGTTGTGAACCGAAGGGAAAGTGAGGTTGTATCCCTTCGCTATCCGTCCCTCACTCGCCGCTTTGAGTACCCGGTTCTCTCGTACTTGTGACATGCGTCTTGCTTTCTGTGCTGAGCTATTTGCCGCCTGATGTGGAACCGCTCAATAGGTATCACATCCGGCGATGCTTCGTGCCGTCAGTTCGGCTGAAACCTGTGGGAATAGCGGGTCTATACTCGGCGAGTCTCACACCTATGCGCCGGAGAGCGCATGCCTGCCTATGAAGATCACCCACATCGAAACCGTCCGTGTTGGCCAGTTGCCAGAGATCATTTGGGTACGTGTTCACACCGACACTGGACTGATCGGCCTTGGCGAAAGCTGGTATGCCGCCAGCACGATGGAGGCGGCGGTTCACGACCACTTCGCTCCGCTGCTGGTTGGCCGCGATCCCTTTGCAATTGAGCGTCACTGGCTCAACATGTTCCGCCTGTCGGATCACGCTGGATATGGTGGAGCCGAGATGCGGGCGATCTCGGCGCTCGACATCGCGCTGTGGGACATCAAGGGCCAGGCGACCGGTGTTCCTGTCTACGAACTACTGGGTGGCAAGGTGCGCGACCGAATCAGGGTCTATGCCACGGGAGCGCCTTACACAGGCGCAGGTGAGCTAGCGAAGGAGCTCGTAGCCGACGGCATCATCGCCATGAAGATGGGGCCGACGATCAGGGTCGCCACTCCCAGCGAAGGTCAGTATCTATCTCCGAAAGAGCTCGATCACGCGCTGCAACCGTTCCGAGACGTGCGAGATGCCGTCGGCGATGACATCAAGATCGCCAATGACGGGCATGGCAAGTGGGCGTTGCCGGTCGCTATCCAGATCGCCCGGACGATGGAGCCGCTGGACATCATGTGGCAGGAAGACCTGATGCCGCTGCTGAACCCCGACTCGCTGCTCAAGCTCCAGGAGTCGACCTCAACGCCTGTTTGCATATCGGAGCGTCTGCTTTCCCGCTGGCAATTGCGCCAGTACATAGAGAACGGCTCGGCGCGGGTAGTGATGCCTGACCTGATCTGGACTGGAGGGATCAGCGAGACGCACCGGATCGCCATCATGGCATCGGCACACCAGGTTCCGGTCGCCCCGCACGATGCGACGGGTCCAGTGAACATCTTTGCCTGCGCTCAGATCTGCATGAGTTCGTCGAACGCGATGATCATGGAACATGTGCGTCCCTACTTCTACGGCTGGTACGGCGACTTCGTCGAGCCGAACCTGCCGATCGAGAACGGCTGGCTCGCTGCGCCACAGGAACCGGGAGTCGGCACGCGGCTCAGGCCTGAGGTTTTTCAGCGCAGCGATGTGTCTACGAAGGTCACGGACGAGCGTGTCGCAAAGCCCGGGATGAGCGATGAAGGCTGGGAGGACAACGACGGATTCACCGATCAGATGGCGGTCGAGATGGATGACATCTGGCGCTTCAGAAAGATGTCTATCGACGAGACGGAGGGCCGGCTGCGATGAAGATCACGCAGATCGAGACCATTCGCATCGGCCAGTTTCCAGACCTGACCTTCGTGCAGGTTCACACAGACGGCGGCATCGTTGGTCTGGGCGAAACCTGGTATGCCGCCAGCACTGTTGAGGCTGCGATCCATGACCACTTCGGTCCACTGCTTATCGGCCGCGATCCATCCGATATAGAAGCGCACTGGCAGTCGATGTTCAGGCTGTCGGATCACGCGGGCTACGGCGGCGCGGAGCTGCGCGCCATCTCGGCCATCGATATCGCTCTCTGGGACATCAGGGGGCAATCGCTCAAGCTGCCAGTGTTCGAGCTTCTGGGCGGCGGCACGCGCCACCAGATCCGCGTCTACAACACGCTTGGCTTCTATGGCGACATCACTGACAGCCACGATGTGTGGCGAGATCCGGTCGCTCTGGCGAAGAGCCTGCTGGACGAGGGTATCGAGGGGATGAAGTTCTCCCCTACCGATTTCATTGCAAGGGAGTCCGGCGGAAACCTCCTGTTCAAGAAGCAGCTTGACCGTGCGCTCCAGCCGTTCAGAGAGATTCGCGACGCACTGGGAACCGATATCCAGGTCGCGAACGACGGGCACGGGAAGTGGAACCTGGCGACTGCGATCAAGATCGCGCAGGAGATGGAGCCTCTGCAGCCGATGTGGCATGAGGAGCTGTTGTCTCCGCTTGATGAGGACGCACACCTGCGGCTTCAGGCCTCAACCGTCACGCCGATCGCCGCAGCCGAGCGTCTGATGACGCGATACCAGCATCGGCGCTTCATCGAGTCTGGCGCTGCTCGAATCGTCATGCCTGACCTGACATGGACCGGCGGAATCTCGGAAGTGAAGAAGATCGCTGTGCTCGCTTCAGGCCATCAGTTGCCCATCGCGCCTCACGACTGCGTCGGCCCGGTCAACATGCTGGCCTGTGCGGCAATCTGCATGGCGATGCCGAATGTGATGATCATGGAGTACAACCGGGCGATGCATCGTGGCTGGTACAGTGACTTCATCGAGCCCAATTTTGTAGTGAAAGATGGCTTCCTCAAGGCTCCTGAAGAGCCTGGGATTGGAGCCAGGCTGGCCAGCGGTGTGAGAGATCGGGCCGATGCCTCAGTGCGGGTTAGCAGCGAGCCACGTGAATCGTGGCTCGAATCGCGAAAGCGCTACACCTATCCGCCGCCGGATATCCAGGAAGAGTTCGAAAGACTGTAAGCGTTCGGCACTGAGCCGGACCGCGAAAGCAAAAGGAATTTTGGATGACTGTTGAGTCCAGGCGAATCATCTTCATAGGCGCCGGCGCCGTTGGCAGCTACATCGGCGGTTGGCTGGACCACGAAGGGCACGATGTGGCCATCATCGACCCGTGGGCAGAGCAGGTGGAGAAGATCAGGGCTGACGGACTGCTTGTCGAAGGCCCGCACGAGTCGTTCACGGCCAACCCTAAGATGTATCACCTCCACGAGAACGAGATCGTCGCCAGGCAGGAGCCTTTCGACATCGGCTTCGTGGCCATGAAGGCGTACGACACGCGCTGGGCGGCGAACTTCATCGATCCGTTCGTCAAGCGAGACGGCTTCATCGTCGCATCGCAGAACTGCTGGACCGACCCGATCATCGCTGAGGCCGTTGGGGCTTCACGTTCGGTCGGACTGGTGATGTCATCGATCTCTGTCGCCATGTGGGAGGCGGGCAAGGTTGAGCGGCCCGGAGAGACTCGACGCCGAGATCATGGCCACGATGTTTTCCGTGCTGGTGAGCATGACGGATCGGAGTCACAGCGAACACGAGACCTGGTTGAGATGCTCGATCCAATTGAT
>JANQIZ010000219.1 GCA_028281895.1 Dehalococcoidia bacterium | reverse complement strand
AAAAGCAGCAGAGATCTCATCGATGGAATACTCGTGAGTGGAGATTGGGCCGGCGTTCAGCTTCCCGGACTCCATGAGCTCGAGAGCTTCGACGTATTCAGACTTGCCGTTCCATGATGAGAAGCTGTTCGACCATCTGACGGTCAGCTCACGCTGCATCGCGAGCTCAGGGTCGAGCTGTTGCGGCGCAGTAAACAGGCCAAGCACCGATATGCTTCCACCACGACGGGTCATGTCGGCTGCTTGCTGGATCAGCTGAGATCGGCCGCCAACGGTCTCGAAGGTGACCTCAGCGCCTTCGCCAGATGTCGACTGCAGCACTGCATCGACCGGATCTGTGTCAGCTATGCAGATCGCTTCATCCGCTGCTCCTGCGGCCAACGCGATATCCAGCGGCTGCCGTCTTGTGCCAATCATCAGCACTTGAACATCACCGTTTGCCTTGAGCACCTGGCCGAGTGTCATGGCGATCGCTCCAGCGCCGATGATGACCGCTGTTTCGCCATCTGCAACTGGTGAGCGGTTGACCGCGTGGACTCCGCAGGCGTAGCAGTCGAGCAGCGCGGCATCCTTGAAGCTGATGGCGTCGCTGATCGGGTGGAGGTTCGGAGTGACGCAGACATCGAACTGCGAGAAGCCGTGGCTGGAGTGCTTTTCGCCGCCCTTCATCCCGCGCCTGGGACAGAGGTGGTTCTGGCCATCGGTGCACCATCGGCATTCGCCACAACCGAGCAGATGCTCTGCCTCGATCGCGACCCGCTGCCCTGCTGACAGTCCGGTAACACCCTCGCCCAGTGCGGCTATCTCACCGGCCAGCTCATGGCCTTGCTGCCACGGGATTTTGCCCGATGCATCCCTGTGGCCGCGATAGTTGTGAAGATCGGAGCCGCAGACGCCCGCTGCACGAATGCGTATCAGCGCCTCACCGGGACCAGGCTCAGGGGTAGGAACATCCTCGACACGGATGTCTCTGCCGCCATAGAAAAGTGCTGTTTTCATGGGATGCTTTCACGAACTTCGGTGACTTCGCATCCGCATGCTACTGCACGATCTTCGGCTCGGTCAGCCGGTAGTCGGAAGCCAGAGCTCTGTATTCGGAAAGAACGATGTCCAGCCGAACCAGAACGCATCCTGTGCCGTGATCCTATCCAGCGGCTCCAGTGCAGCGTCATCGGGTAGTAGCGCCTCTTCGGTGACGGTCCATGCGCCTCCAGATTCATCGACCACCCTTCCGGTCGATTCAGTGGCGGCAAACACACGGCCTTCCGTCTCGAAGACGCGTATCGCGCTCGACTCGACATCGCCTATCAGCATCACCGCAAAGCCAGCCAGCACATCGTTCACAACTCCGGCATCGGTGACCTGCGATGCGATGTATGCACGAGCCGTCTCTCCCCGTCTGAGGCCGATCACTCTGGTCTTGGCATCGAGAGTGGTGTCCTGGTCCCACACGGGGAACAGCAGCTCATCGCCGTGGAAATACTCGAAGTAGATCGCCCTCGCATCGTCTGGATGGTGGTAGGTGCGACGGAAACCCTGCTCGAGGCTCAGGACGGTTGTTCCAGGGTGCTTCTCGAACCACTCGGACCAGCGGGAGACGGTCATTGGCAGCTGCTTAAGATGGATTCCGCTGCCAACTAGATCACCGACAACCGGCCTGCCTGTCTGCTGCTGCCACAGGGTCTCGGTCGTGCGGTCATACATCAGCTTGTTGCTCTGGTAGAGGAACCCCGATGTTCCAAAAGTCTCAGGCTGGCCGTTGACCATCCCCTCATAGAGGATTCCGCTGCCGCAGAGAGTGCAGTACGAAAGTGTGACCGGCACTCCGCCAACAACATCGTTAGCCATCTCGTGTGAGTTCAGGATGCGGAAGGGATACGCCTTCGCTTCGCCATTGATCTCCACTCCGAACACAAACTCATCGTCATCAAGGAACGCTGCCTCCAGGCCTGGAATCGCGGTGGGATTCTCCAAGGGAGGGATGCCGTCGCGCGCCACGCCACCCCACTGGATTCCCTCGAGCGGAATCGTTGCTGGCACGCCGTTGTAGATGAAACGGTGGAAGCTGGAATCAAACGGAGCATAGAGGCTGGCCTTCCAGTTGGCGTAGCCCGGAAGCACGACCACGTCTTCCTGGCTGCCGAGCCACTCGTGCCAGCTGAAGTAGTCGTCACCAGCGAATGTTTCGCCTGTCAGATCGGCCAGCGTGTCGCCAAGCGCCTCTGCCTGGTCTTCCTCGATAGCGAACCGCGTGATCTCTACCAGCGGGACAATAAGACCCGGATGCCTGAGCTCAAGGGCCGCTTCAAGAGCCGGGATCTGCACACCACCAGAATTGTTCTCATATGAATCGATGAACAGTTCGAACATCACACGAGAGGCGCGGGAGTCCTCGTCGGAGATCGGCGTCGGCGCAACTGTTGGCTGAGGGTCGCTGGGTGTGGCGACTGCAGACGGTGAAGCGGCAATGCTCGCTGGCCGGGTGCTATCTGGCGAACTGGAAGAGCACGCTGCTAAGAGTGCGACAGCAGCCAGCATCGCCGGAGCCAGCGCCAACTTGAGAGATCGAGTCTGTGTAATCAGTTGAATCACAACTATTTAGAGTCGTAGTGCGCTCGCAAGACGCGGGATTCCTTCAAGATATGTGGAGATTTTGGCACGAAGTCCGTTTTTGCCTCACATATTCCAGGCCATCGAGACTCATTCATTGAAGTACGCTCCGGTACCCACAACTGCTCAGCTATCGCAACTCGCCTCTGATCTGGACGGCAGGGATACTGCGCGTTTCGTGCGCCGCTTCCAGGGCGGACTTGGCTGCACTTCCGATTTGCTGGAGATACGAAGCGCAGTTGGCGTCTCCAGGCTGGCCGTGTTGCGCCGCTACGGTGACTGGTACGACGATGACGACGCAGCAGATGACGTTGCGAGGCGCGAAACAGCGGCTCTTAGCGCGGCGGGCGATGCAGGTGTGCCGGTTCCAGAGCTGATCTGGACAGACACAGGCGGGATATTTGAAGAGACTGCTGTCGTGATCAGCTACATCCACGGCTCGCCGTACTTCCTGCCTCGCGATTCGCGTGACTGGATTGAGCAGTTGGCCTGGGCAATGGCCAGCGTGCATGAGGTTCCAGTGACTGTAGATCTTCGTGCGATACTGCTCGATCACAGCAAGGAGATGTCGGACCGTATGGCTGAATCTGAGCCTTCAGCGAGGTTCATGGAAAATCCGCTGGGCGTGCCGCTCTGGGAGCTTCGACGAAAGCTGATGGAGGTGCACGCGTCCACAGAGACGGTGTTCCTGCATTCCGATCTGTGGCCGGGCAATACGCTATGGCGCAATGAGCAACTGGTAGCAGTGATCGACTGGGAAGATGCGGGGATCGGCGACCCGGCTCTCGATGTCGCCTACTGCGCTAACGAGTTGCGTTATCTGGGCTGGGAGGACCTTGCAGACCAGTTCATCGCAGCCTATCGCTCAATCACCGGCAGATCGCTGGGCTCCCTGCCTCTCTGGACAGTAACGGCGCTCATCCGCCCATTGCCAGACATCGCAAGGTGGATGCCGTCATGGAGGGCGATGGGCCTCGATGTTGAAGCCGACAACATAAGAGCGAACTGGAAGAGAGTCGCCGAACGGGCAATCGCCGACTGGTCATGAAGGAGCCGCCGCTACCCGGCAGGCCACTCTTCGAGATTCCAGGCAGCGTCCCAGAACAGGTACTCGTAGCGCGTGCTGGCCCGGAACGCGCTGAGCATTCGAGCACGCTGGCCCTCAGTGGCTGAACGGCCAAGCTCATCCACGAAATCCCGCAGCCAGACCGTCATCTCCTGGTACGCGGGATCGTTGTACCCGGCGACCCAGCGAGCATGGAACGAGCCTCCAGGAGCCTGCAGATTCGCTGCTAGAGTCCGGCCAATCTCATCGTAGCCCCACTGGCACGGCAGCAGCGCGGCGGACAGCTCGGCGATATCGCCATCATATGCAGATCGCAAGAGATGGTCTGTGTACGCCACGGTCGCAGGCATCGCCTCGGTCGATTCCAGTTCGCCGACCGTTATTCCGAAGTCGGCGCAAAATCCCCTGTGAAGCTCCATCTCGGAGTTCAGCGTCTCGTCAAGCAACGCCGCCCAGTGCCCCATCGAATCGAGCGAGGGACTCTTTGCGGCGGCGATGGCTAGCACCCGCGCATAGTCGACGAGGAAGAGATAGTCCTGCCGCATGAAGTACTGGAACCGCTCCAGCGAGAGTGAGCCGTCTCCCATAGCCACCACGAACGGGTGCTCCTGGTGAGCCTTGCGCCAGTCATCGGCGCAGGCTACCCGCATCTCGTCACCGATGCCGGTCATGCCCGTTCAACCGTGACGGTAGCGCCGCCGGGAACAGCCTTGAGCACGGTAGCATCGCCCTCGATCTGGCCCATGACATTCACTGCCGACGCCGGCCTGATCTCTCCGGGCGCGCTCATCGGCGTGGGGCCGAAAAACAGGCAGAGCGCATTGCCGGGAGGCCAGTATGCAACCGCGCCCATCTCAACGGTCTCTTCCGCGTAGTCGTCGTTCTCAGCCTCAACTGGAATCCCGAAGTAGATCTCATCGCCCCAGGTCTGGCCGCTTGCGCTGATTGGCAGCGCCTCCCACAGCGCATCGGCGGTCGGAGAATCGTTCAGTGAAGCGACAACTGTGACGTCTCCCGCTGTTATCTGGATCTGCCTATCCGTCGACATACTGGCTCCTTGCTCGGCTCAAGCCTGTCGGCCCTGCCTTGCCTTCCAGTCCTCGTAGATCTTCATCGTCTCGTCGTTGAAAGGATAGAACGATTTTGGCGAGATCTTCTGCTCCTGCGTGTACTCCAGCAGCGCCTGCTCAACCTCATCGTGCTCTACACACTCCTCCAGCAGCTCTTCAGCCAGCTGCGACGGCATCACCACCACTCCGCTGTCGTCTCCAAGCAGGACATCTCCCGGCCAGACGAGAACGCCGCCGCACTGAATCGGCTCGTTGACCGAATACGGAAGGATGTTCGGCTCTCCCACAGTTGGAGTGCTGCCTCCAGCGAACACCGGATATCCGTAGCGGGTGACCTTGTGGCCATCACGTACACCGCCGTCTGTGACCAGCCCGGCAGCGCCCTTCGTCAGGATGCGGGAGAAGACCACATCGCCTCCGGTGGAGACCATCGAGAGGCCCATCGCATCGCCAACGAAGACGTCGCCAGGCCCCATCTTTTCGAGCGCCTCCCAGCGCGGCGTCTCGTTGAAGCCCTCGCCATGCGCTCCGGTTGCGACGCGCTTCGCAAGATCAGGTCTGGAAGGCAGGTAGCGCAGCGTGACTGCACGTCCGACCAGACGCCGTCCCGGAGCGAGGCTGTGGACACCCTTCATGTAGGTCTTGTCGTATCCGCGCTGGAGAAGCCGCCCGAGCACGGTCGCGCTCGAGACAGCGCGATAGCTCTCCAGCAGCTCGTCTGATACTCGCGTCGTCGGTTCAACCATTGGGCTTCGCTCCGTGGTGGGACAGTGGCCGGAATTTGGCGTGAGATGAGTAGCGCAGTATAGCCACTTCGCCGTGCGCTGATGCTGGCTCGCTCCTTGTGGCCACACGGGAGGCTAGAATCGGTGGGCCAAATCTCAGCTACAAGTAACCATGCTGCAACGACTAATCGACAACTTACCGCTCAGCCCTGTTGGCCGCGCCACCGTGGTCTTCGTGATCACCACTGCGATCATCCTGGGGATATTTACCGCGTTCAGCGGGCTCGATCCCGTTGGCATTCTGTTGTCGGTGTGGGGCGGGTTCTTTGTCGTCTTCGTGCTGTACCGCCTCGCCTACTTCGCCGAAGCGGTGCCTCTTGCGCTTCCGGGCCGTGCAGAACCCTCGATCGAGCGAATGCGGCGCAGCAGCGGCCGTCAGCGCGTCCTGCCCGGCTCGGACCCGACCTATCTGAAGGTTCGTGATGCCAACGATTCAGAACACGAGGTGCAGGCCGAGGACAGAGTTATCGGCATTGAGTTTGGCGGGCACGCAATCGCATACCCCCTTGCGGCCATGAGTGTTCGTGAAGTAGCGCATGAGATATTCGGCGACACGCATGTATTTGTAACGTGGTGGCCTGTCACATACTCGGCGCGAGCATTCATCTTCACACCGCGAAACGGCGAGGAGCCTGATATTGCAACGGTGCGCAAGACTCTGCTGAACTCGACGATCTTGATGGACCACAGAGACAACGAGATCGTGCAGTTCAATGGCCAGAGCGTCACTGGATCACAGGCGGGCGAGACGTTTGAGCAGGTGCCGGTGGTTTCGACCAACTGGCGGGCGTGGTCTGGCGCGTATCCCAACACCGAGGTGATGTCGCTCGATGGCACCACTGAGCTGGACATGTTCGAGCGCTACTACGCGACGGACCGCGCGGGCCTCTATCAGCAGTCTTCGAAGGACAAGCGCTGGCACGACAAGGACAACGTACTGGGGCTTGAGCTGAACGGAGCGATCCGCTGCTATCCGTATCCTGAACTGATCAAGCGGCCTCTCATCAACGATGAGGTCGGCGGCGAGCCGGTGCTTATGGCACACGAGCGGCTCAGCGGGACTGCAGGACTGTTTAGCCGGGTGGTGGACGGCCAAACGCTGACCTTCTCCGGAGACTCTCGCAATCCGATGAGACCGGAGGCCGGGCCAGGAGATGAAGACGTGCGGCGTCGCATCAACTACGAGCCGTGGTTCCTGAAAGACGCCCAGACCGGATCGAGATGGAGGGCTGTGAGCGGCGAGTGCGTATCGGGCGAGTTGAAGGGCAAGAGGCTGGACCGCTTGAACGGGTTGAGCGGATTCTGGTTCGCGTGGACGCGGTTCTATCCCGATTCCGATGTGCTCGAGCCTCGCTCTGATCGCAAGGGTGGATCGGCTTGAAGTCCAATCAGCGGACAGGTGTGACCGGGATCATAGTCGGTGGAGGCCGCGGGGCCAGGCTTGGCGCATCCAAGCCGATGCTGCAGCTGGGAGGCAAGCTTGTCCTGGCACGTGTGGCTGATGCGCTGCGCCCGCTGTGCGACGAACTGGTCTTCGTGGCACGTGAAGGGCAGGATGACCATACTCCAGATACTGCGATCGCCCTGCGCATGCACGTTGTCACGGACACGCCTCCATACGAAGGGCCGCTCGCTGCTATCCACGCCGGACTTCAAGCATCCATCACTCCCCTGGCTTTCGTGACCGGGGCCGACTATCCGTTCCTGTCACGAAGACTGATCGAGGCGATGATCGCCGCGGCGCATTCAGTTGGCTCAGCGCCGGAATCTGTAGTCGCAAGGGTTGGAGGCAGGCTTCAGGCGCTGCACTCTGTCCTCGCTGTAGACGCCTGGAAAGAGCTGATTGGCGAAGCGCTCGCATCAGGTGAGGATTCACCTCGGCGACTCATTCAGAGCGCGATAGATGAAGGCTCACCATCAGTCGGCATCATGACCGAAGATGAGGCAGAGCGGCACGACCCGCGACTGCTGAGCTTCTTCGATATCGACACGCCTGAGCAGCTCTCTGCAGCGCGGCGATGGGTCGATCCAAGAAGGCTGAATCTCCGCACCGACATCCGCCGCGGGGGAGTCTAGCTACTCGTACCTGAGCGCCTCTGACGGGTAGATGCGCGAAGCCTGCCGTGCCGGGATAAGCGTTGTCAGCAGCGACGCGACGATGGCAATGATTACTATGACAGCCACCGACAGCCACGGAATCGAGTAGTTCAGACCATCGAACGAATCCCGCAGGTCTTTGACCAGGTTCCATGAGAGGTAGGCGCCGAGTCCAAGGCCAAGAGCCGTTCCAAGAACTGTGACAAAGACCGATTCGAGCAGGAACTGCACCTGGATCATGCGTGACTTGTAGCCGATCGCGCGCATCATTCCGATTGAGACCCGGCGCTCGACAACTGCCCTGAATGAGAGAACACCCAGCGCAGTCACACCAACGACCAGTCCGAGGCCCATGAAGGCCTGGAACAGGCGAGTGAACGCATTGTTCTGATCGAGCGAATCCTGTATCTCATCGATCATGTCTGTCGCGAGCAGGCTGTTGTCCAGGAACGCGGTCTCCATCTGTGCGGTGATTCTTCCAGGGTCGACCCCATCAGCCAGTTGGAAACGATGCGTCGTGAACGGCACTGGCCAATCTGAGATCTCGTCGAACACAGTGGCGTTCATCGTAATAGCGCGAACTGCGTCACCATCCTCAGCCTCATACTGGCCGGCGAAAGCGGTCGTAGCAGCGATGACCGTTCTCTCGGCTGTACCGCCCAGCCCGAGCGGCTGCCGGATGCTGATCTGGAAAGCCTCGATCTCTTCATCGTCGTTCTGCGCGATGCCTTCGACCTCGAAGCCTGATGGGCCCAAGTTGAATCCGCCCGCCGACTGCTCCAGCAAAGAGTTGGACACGATAGCGAGGGTTGGGTCCGCCAGCAGCCTGTCCCAGATAGCGCGTGACACCGCGACTTCATCATCAGTGTCGATACCTGCCGGCAGGTATGACGGATCGTAGTGCGACATCTCAAACCGGGCGTTGCGAAGGTATGAATCGTCCACTCCAACCACTGGCACTGAAAGGAATCGCAACTCCTCTGCGCCCTCTTGCCGCGCCTCGGCAAAGACGACAGCGCTTGAGGCGATCACCGGGAAGTCCGCACGGTTCAGTCCAGGAGCAGCATCGATTGCAGTTGTGATGTCGGAGATCGGCAATTCCTGGCTGGTCTCCGCACGGACCTCGAATCCACCTGTTGCCTGGTCCGGCGAATCGAGGATGTTTGTACCGAGGTTGTTGAGAATGGAGAAGACCATCATCGTGAAGATGACGAGAGCGAACATAGCCACTGTGAGACCGGTCCTGAACCTCGACGATGTCGGGTAGGCGATCGCAGGTTTCAGGATGGGCCGCAGGGTCGTGATACGGCCAAATGTGCCCTGCGCGGCTTTGGCGATGAGATCGGCGTTGTACATGACAACCCAGACCGCCGAAGCGACCATCCATACGCCCGAGATGATGAACATCTCTATGCCTCCGCCCAGCTCGCCGGTCAGCCAGTTCAGAGCATTAAACGGCAATAGCCAGAGGACGAGCAAGAGTCCTCCCATGAGCGTGAATCCCACGCGGTCTGCCACTTCCTGTCGGTACCCTCTGTTTCGAATCTGGTGCCTGAACACCTGTCCGACTCCAACCAGGAACAGGCTCGCGCTCATGCTGAAGAAGAAAGATGTGTGGAAGAAGTTGTCAGTGTCTGTCCTGTCAGATATGACCGTCGCAGCCACACCGAGTCCGCCGAGCACCAGCTGCGGCAGCCCGGTATTGAGATACGGGCTGAACATCTGCCAGATCGACAGGATGATGCGCCAGAAAATGGGAATGATCAGGAACGACCGGAAGAACGCTCGTATTGTTCCGCCACGGTGCTTGTCCTCCACCCTGTCTGTCAGCAGGACGAAGAGCAGCCATAGCGGCGATATCAGAGCTTTGCCGATGTTCTGGAACCGTTGCTTCAGGGGCACCGTCTCGGACGGAATGAACTCGGGCGGCAGTCCGCGAATCGCGACGACGATGTTGAGCTTGCTGACCCTGTATGCAGAAACAGCCACGGTGGCAAGGGTCAGCAGCAGGCCAAGTGAGAACCCGGCTATCAGCGAGGTCGCCGTGAGACTGAACTTGAACTCGAATCCGTCATCAGCCGCGCCTATCGCGTTCACCAGCAGGGCGACCAGCCCTCCAGATGCGATGATTCCGACGATCGTGCCGATGATCGCTGCGCCGACCGAGTAGGCAACGCCCTCGAATGTGAACATCTGCACCAGGTGCCTGCGCTTCGTGCCGACCGCGCGTGCGATTCCCATCTCAGCAGCGCGCTCAGCAGCCAGCATCACGAACACCAGGAAGATGAGCAGCAGTCCAACGATGATCGAGAACGATCCGAAGATGCTGAAGAAGGTCGTGAAGAGGTTGCCGAATAGCTCGGCGGCCTCCAGTCCAGACTGCTTGAGCTCGTCGATGAAGAGAGTGCTGGCCTGGAAGTACATAAATGTGATCGGCAATACCAGGTCGCTCAGCCCGGCAGACTCAACAGCCGCGATCACCTGTCCGCTGACAGCCTGATTAAGCGTAAGCAGGCGGAAGCGCTCAGATTCGCTGCTTCCTGATTTGAGCAGAGATACGTACTCTTCCAGATCAGTCTTCCTGGAAGGGCTGATCGTGTTGCCGGGATTGTCTGCAATACGTTGCTCGATTGCGCTGATAACCGCGGGATCTGAAAGCGTCTGGAAGAGCTGATCGGCGACCGCATCGTCCGTGAAGAGGATTCGCAGATCATCCGCAACTTCTTCTGAGAGGTCAGCAGGGCCTTCTCGTCCACCGAGTAGCGAGACATCGATCCGGTTGACCTGGCCTTCACGGCCCATGATCCGCTGCATGTCAGATAGAGACATGATGAGGCGGTCGTCGTTGGCAGCAAGGCCGCCCTCGCGCACAACGGCGCGCAGTGTGAAATCGTGCCTGCCAGATGGAGAGACCAGCGTCAGGCTGTCGCCCGCCTGGGCCTCAATCTCATCTGCCGCAGACTCGTTCAGGAATACTTCACCGGCAGCGAGGTCAGAAACGGCAGTCTGCTGGCCGTCGATCGTCGTGATCGGGCCAAATCCATCGGTGCGTGCAGCATCGAAGCCCACCACGTTCATTCGCGCTTCGGTGAGCTGTGTCCGGTTGTCCAGCACCGGGAGAATCTCCCGAACCTGTGGCAGAACGCCGTCGATATTCGAGTTGCCAGCAGTGGTATCGAGCACTGTCTGGATCTGCTCTGGCTGGAGATAGGTATCGTCGGTTATAGAGCCATCGCCGCCAACGGCAGCTGTGGTTGTTCGAATCCTGATATCAGTGTTGCCCAGCGCGTCGAGGACAGCTGAACGAATAGAGATGGCGACGGTGTCACCAATCGCGAGTGACGCGGAGATGATCGTCGTGGAGAGCATTAGCCCGACGACGATGAGAATGGTCTGAGCGGGCCGCCGCGGGATGTTCCGCAGGGCGAGCTTCACCAGGATGCGGTTGCGGAATGCCAGGAATAGGACGGTTCCGAGCGAGATGATAAGCAGAATAGCCAGCACGGTCGCCAGCATCTCCATATCGCGGCCGAAAAACTCTCTCATTTGGCGGCCGTGCCACCGGCGTTCTTACCGGCCCTCTCGCTCTCGATCTCACCGTCCCTCATTCCAACGATGCGATCTGCGAGCTCGCCCACCTCGTCGCCGTGTGTGACTATCACGAAGGTCTGGCCGAGCTCTTTATTCATCCGGATCAGCAGATTCATGATGTCGTTGCTGTTCTCAGAGTCGAGGTTTCCGGTCGGCTCGTCGGCCCAGACAATCGCAGGCTCGTTGGCAAGCGCCCGTGCGATAGCGACACGCTGCGCCTGTCCGCCAGAAAGTTCTGCAGGGGTATGGTCCGCCCTGTCTGCCAGTCCAACCTGGTCCAGCTTTTCGAGGGCTACTGAGCGCGCTTTGGAGCTGCCAACGCCTGCCAGGACAAGTGGTAACTCCACGTTTTCACGTGCCGAGAGGACAGGCAGCAGGTTGAAAGACTGGAACACGAAGCCCATGAAGCGGGCGCGGTAATCGCTCAGTTCGTTATCGGTCATGCCGAGCAGCGACTGAGAGTTGATCTGGATATCGCCGGAATCGATCGCGTCGAGACCAGAAACGCAGTTGAGAAGCGTCGTCTTGCCTGAGCCGCTCGGGCCCATGACTGCGACCATCTCGCCTCGCTGCACAACGAAGTCGACATTGCGAAGCGCGTTGACTTCCACATCACGCGAGCGATAGGTCTTAACAACGCCCTGCGCGTTGATAATAGGCTCGGTCATCGTCCCCCCTGCTCGGTTCAGACACCACCGCGGCTCCACGAGCCCGCGGTTGCGGATACATTTGACCGATCAACTTTACCACCACTGGCACGAATAAAAGCCAAGGCTTTGGACAGATTCGAGACATAAATCCGATGTCTAGATCTAACCAATGCTTCTAAGAATGAGCGTCAAACGACCATGAAAAGCAATCGTCCGCCGAAGAAACACAAAGGCCTTGTGATCATCAACACCGGTGACGGCAAGGGCAAGACGACCGCCGCGCTGGGCATGGCGCTAAGGGCATGGGGACATGGAATGCGTGTGGCGATGTCTCAGTTCATCAAGAACGAGAATGCCCGCTTCGGTGAGCATCACGCGCTTGAGAATATCGGTATCGAGGTAGTGCGGGCTGGCCGCGGGTTCACATGGACCTCAACAGACCACGATGTCGACGCAGAGAAGGCGCGTCACAGCTGGAAGATGGCGTCGGAGATGATCCTGTCAGGTGACTACGATCTGTTCGTGCTGGACGAGATCACGTATCCGATCAGGTATGGCTGGATTGATGTCTCTGATGTGATCGACACCCTGAAACAGCGTCCGCCGATGACGCATGTGGTTCTTACAGGACGCGCTGCGCCTCCGGAGCTGGTGGAGTTCGCTGACATGGTGACCGAGATGAGCGTTGTGAAGCATCCATATGCAGAGCAAGGCGTAACCGCGCAGAAGGGCGTTGAGCTGTGACTGCGAAGACCTTGATGATCCAGGGAACCGGATCATCTGTCGGCAAGTCGACCCTCGCTGCCGCGCTCTGCCGAATCTTCATGCAGGAAGGGCTCAGGGTCGCGCCGTTCAAGGCACAAAACATGTCCAACAACGCCTTCGTCACACCGGATGGGCTAGAGTTGGGAAGATCGCAGGCGGTGCAGGCTGCCGCTGCGGGCATCGAGCCATCGGCAGACATGAACCCGATACTGCTCAAGCCTGAAGGCGACGGCCGTTCACAGGTCGTGCTCAACGGAAGGCCTGCTGGCAGCTTCGAGGCTCGCAAATACTACGAAGGCAGAGAGACGCTCTGGCAATCGGTGGAATCAGCGCTTGGCCGTCTCTGCTCCAGCTACGAGTTGGTCGTGATCGAAGGCGCCGGCTCTCCTGCCGAGGTGAACCTTCGCGACCGAGACATCGTGAACATGGAGGTGGCGCTTCACTGCCAGTCTCCGGTGCTTCTCGCCGCTGACATCGACCGCGGCGGTGTCTTCGCATCTCTGCTGGGCACGCTGGAGCTGTTGAGCTCAGACGAGAGAGCGCTTGTGAAGGGTCTGGTGATCAACCAATTCCGAGGCGACCGTTCGCTGTTGGATCCTCTGCCAGAGATGATCGCTGACCGGACGGGCGTCCCTGTGGTCGGCGTGGTCCCGATGATCGAGGACCTTCAGCTTCGTGAAGAGGACGGCATTCCCGCAGAGCGCGAGATCGCCATGAGAAGGGATGGTGTGCCCGGCCTGATGCAGGTGGCAGTCATACGGCTGCCGAGGATCTCGAACCTGGACGACTTCGACCCATTTGTGAGAGCTGGAACGAGCCTGCGCTTCGTTCGGGAGCCGAGTGAGCTTGACGGCGCTCACATCGTGATAATTCCGGGAACGAAACACACGATCGCAGACCTCAGATGGATGAAGTCCCGCGGACTGGATTCAGCCGTGGCCCGGGCTGCCGAACGAGGCGCGATCGTGGTCGGTCTTTGTGGCGGATACCAGATGCTGGGCGCGATGCTCGATGATCCGGACGGAGCAGATGGCGGTGTGCCTGATTCTGAGCCAGGGCTTGGCTTACTGCCCGCAAGAACGAGGTTCACTAAGGACAAGGTGACTCGCAGGGTGAAGCTGCGCGTCACCGGCGGGAGCAGTTCCGGCCTGGAGGATGGATCACTCGGCGAGGGCTATGAGATTCACACTGGCGAGACGCTGCCTACAGGAGAAGGCACAGCTAACGAGTTACTGGAGCTTGCCGCTGGCGATTCGGTCCGTACAGACGGAATGGCGAATGGCAACGTGTTCGGG
Organism: Dehalococcoidia bacterium; assembly: GCA_028281895.1. Classification (GTDB taxonomy): domain Bacteria; phylum Chloroflexota; class Dehalococcoidia; order Lucifugimonadales; family Lucifugimonadaceae; genus JAJCYX01. The sequence continues at coordinate 643 of JANQIZ010000219.1, read as the reverse complement.
TGCTACGTGCACGGGCTCTTCGACTCGCCGGACGTTCTTCAGCCTTTGCTGGATCACGTATCGAAGCGCTTCGACCTCTCGCCGCCAGAAGCGCAACTGTTCTCGATGGAAGACGAATACGACCGAGTAGCTGGCATTGTCCGGGACTCACTGGACATGGACCGCGTCCACCGCATGATCGAATAGAGTTCCGGCTGCTGTGCTCAGAACGTCCGTGAACGGCTACAATGCGTACTACGATCTACAGGCCGTGCTGGCAACTTGCCTTGGAGCCACAATTGACATCTCTTCGCAACGATTTCACCGATCAGATGCTGATCCTCATCGGGATCATGGTGCCGTCGATCATCGGCTCCTGGATCGGTGGTGGCGGAGGCTTCTTTGTCGGCCTGATCATCGCTGTTCCAATCACGCTCGGGCTGATTAGATACATCGAGGGCCAGTGGCCCGGCATAGGCAAGCGCAACACCGCTTAGCCTCAGCGCGCCGATATCGCGTCACTTACAGCGTCCACTTCGCGCCAGGTCCAGGTGTCTCAATCGGCGCGTAGCAGACGCAAACGAGCACGCTCGGCGCCATCTGGTCCTCCTGTTCGCCCGATTTCGGCGATCAGGGCGTGCTCGACCGTTTCGGCCAGATCGAA
>JANQIZ010000207.1 GCA_028281895.1 Dehalococcoidia bacterium | reverse complement strand
CTCCGCTACTGGGCGTGGCGGAGGGGGCACAGAGCCCACGACGGCGCCGGCAACGGCTACACCGTCATCTCCTGCACCGACTGCTACTCCGGCCGATTCAGGTGGTGATGCAGTTACACCGGGTAACACATCCACGCCTGGAGACACAGCAGTCATCGCTGTAAACGACGTTAACGACCAGAACGGCCTGAACCAGGCCCAGTCGCCAGAGATCGTTCACTACTGGGGAATCGGTGAAACACTGTTCCTCAGGGAAGGTGACGACTCGACTGGCTGGATTGCCGAGAGTTTTGAGATTGAGCCGGACCTTTCAGGTGCGACCGTCAAGATTCGCTCAGGCATTCCGTTCCACGACAACAACGGTGACTTTGGAACGTTGACCGCAGAAGATGTGGCCTGGAGCATGAACAATGCCAACGCCCACACGAACCCCAACTCGATTCATGGTCAGGCCGGTGACTTCAATGGCCTGTGGAGCGAGTGGACTGCGGTTGACGACACAACGATCCAGTTCGACTTCAAGCAGTTTGACTCGACTTGGAAAGATGACTTCCTGAACCAATCCGGTCAGGCCTTCGTTGTTTTCTCCAAGCAGGCATTCGATGATCGCGGCGAGAACTTCTCACGCGACAACATCGTCGCTACGGGTCCGTTTGAGGTCGAGAGCTGGGACCGTGACGAGCAGGTGACCATCGTCAGCCGCTACGCTGACGGTGGACAGCACTACCTGCCGGACCTGACGCCGAAGACCAACCGCGTGCAGTTCATTGAGGTGACCGAGCCCACGACACGGGCTTCGCTCCTTCGCACCGGTGAGGTTGATGCAGCAAACTTGGAGCCGAAAGATGCGGCTGCGTTCATCGAGGGTGGCTTCGGCCAGACCGGAACACAGGCATCAGTTCAGCTCGGTGTCTTCTTCGCAGGAAACCTGTGGGAAGACGTGAATGCTGCCACCGGCGAGCCACTGCCAGTCAAGGCGACCTTTGTCCACGACCTTCCGTGGATTGGTTCGCCTGGCAAGCACGGTGACGACGACATGGAGCAGGCCCGCATGATCAGGCGTGCTCTTGCTGTCGCTATCGACCGTGAACAGGTTAACGAGACGCTGATCGGCGGCCTCGGAAACGTTGTTCACGTCGAGTACTTCTCAACCTCGAGCTCCAACTGGGACTCGAAGTGGGAGTACCCGTTCGACCCACAGGAATCTATCGACATCATCTCCGGAATGGATGCTGACTACCAGCAGGGTTCCGCAGAGACGAGTGATAGCAACCTGAACGGAAACGCTTTCGAGGTTTCCGTATACGCTGGACCTGAGCTCGGTGGTGGTACGGCAGTGACCGGTGAGGTTGCTGACGCCGTTGCCGGTTTCTGGGCCCAGATCGGCCTCAAGACCTTCACGCTGAAGTTCTCTTACCAGACCTTCCGCCCGACGGTCGTTGGCCGCTCGAACACCCACCCCTGGATCACTTCGTGTGACAAGGGCCGCGAGTCACGTCTCTGGCACGAGCCTAAGGGCCTGGTCCAGACGACTCTGACGCGCGGTGGATTCAGCTGCGGCTTCGAGTCGCCTGAGATCCTGGACTTCTACAACCGGATGGCGACGGCCCCTGACCAGGCCACTGCCACGCAGGCTGCCAATGAGTACCTCGACTACGTGTACCACTGGAACCTGCAGCCAGGTGTAGTTGCTGTTCCGAACGACATCTTCTACAACCCGAACAAGATTGCGAGCTGGGACATGCCCAAGAACGCAACCTCGGGTATTGATGCCGTATGGAACATTGAGCTGAAGTAGTTCAGTTCAGTTGAGGTCATGATGCAGGCCCGCCGGACTTCCGGCGGGCCTGCTTTTTCGAACAGGCTTACCTGGGCGGTTAAACGTGCCAGATATAGCGATAGTGCCCAATCCGGGTGGCACTGTTGACACGTAACGCCTAACAACCTGTGGGCAAGAAGTCCCATCGGCCCGGTGATCGATCCCAAACGGGGTTGCAACTCAGTCCAGATGCGTTAACATCTGTTCGCTTCGCGAAGACCGGGGAGACAGTGTCAGTCTTAGCCCCTGGAAATGGGCAAGCTGAACGCACGGAGTCAGGGAAGAATATGAGACGGTTCATCCTTCGAAGAACCATATTCGCCGTTATGACGGTGATCGTCGCCACATTCCTGATCACCTCGATGTCACGCCTCGCCGGTGATCCGATTCTTCTCTATGCCAAGCCTGGTGGCTATGGCTTCTCTCCAGAGCAGGAAGCACAGCTTCGCAAAAAGATCGGCATCGACCGAGCCGTCCCGATGCAGTATGTGATCTGGCTCGGCAACGCTCTGCAGGGCGACCTGGGCAAGACAATCCTCGACGAGAAGCCAGTATCCCGCATCATCACTGAGCGCATCCCTGCGACAGTTCAGCTCTCGCTAATCGCCTGGTTCGGCGCAACATTCATTGGAGTTGCGCTCGGTGTCCTCTCGGCAGTGAAGCGCGGCTCATTCTGGGACTACTTAGGCAGAGGCTTCGCGCTGTTTGGACAGGCACTCCCTGCCTTCTGGCTAGGGCTTGTACTGATTCTGATATTCGCCGTGCAACTGGGCTGGCTCCCTGTAGGAACCAAGGGCGATGGATTCTGGGATATCAAACACTGGATCTTACCGGCAATAACGCTTGGATGGGGAGCGACGGCTGCCTATCTCCGCCTCACCAGGTCTTCGATGCTCGAGATCCTCGACTCAGAGTTCATCAAGCTTGCTCGCGCCAAGGGCGTGAGTTCGAGAACAGTCATCTTCAAGCACGCCCTGCGGAACGCGCTGATTCAGCCGCTCACCGCTTCAACTCTGATCCTGACCGGCTTCCTGACCGGATCCATCGTGGTTGAACAGATCTTCGTCTGGCCAGGTATGGGCCTCATGGCCATCGACTCAGTCAACAACAACGACTTCCCGATACTGCAAGGCGTCACACTGCTATTCACGATCATGTACGTCCTGTTCATATTCATTACGGACCTGATGTACGCGGTGATCGATCCACGGATCCGCTACGAATAGCCTTTCGAGCCGCTCTACCGAACAAGATCGAAGAAGGAATTGCCATTGGCGCAGGAAGCTCAAACGACCACCGGAGCGGTCGGGCAGCCGCAGGACCAAACAGAGTCTGCAGGTTCTGCATCCGGGCCCAACATCCTCAGTCGTATCTGGCAGTTCAACCGCAGATGGCCGGTTATTCCAGCGACGATCCTGCTCGTCCTGGTCGCCACCGCGATATTCGCTCCGCTTATCTCACCTACTGAGCCGGACAACACAGCGCAGCGACTGAACTTCCGCAACCACGAGCCCACCTGGGGCAGAGTTGACGAACACTCAGCAAACTCGGAGCCGATCAACCCCGGACGGGATGCTCCGGCTGCAGATCGCACGGCCTACAACCGGGCGCTCGCAAACTGGCACCCTCAGTCCTGGTACATCATCGGCGGCGACAACCTTGGCCGAGACCTCCTGACTCGAGTCGCCTTCGGATCACGAGTCTCGCTGCGTGTCGCTTTCATCGGCCTGCTCACTGGAACCGTAGTTGGGACGCTTCTCGGGCTGGTCGCCGGATACTACGGTGGCTGGGTAGACGAGGTGGTCGGCCGCTTCGTCGATATCTGGCTCGCGCTTCCGTTCATTCTGCTTGCCCTCGCGCTCGCAGTGATATGGAATAGGAACGGATGGGATCAAGGGCAATTAGTGCTCATATTAATAGCGCTGCTCTCGTGGACAGGCTTCGTCAGGCAGGTGCGCGCAGACGCGCTAAGTGTGAGAAGCAGAGACTACGTGCTGGCGGCGAGGATCGCCGGAGCCAGCAACATCAGGATCCTCTGGAGGCACGTGCTTCCTGGAACCTACTCGACTGTACTCGTTGTAGCCTCGCTCGCAGTAGGTGGACTGATCCTGGCCGAGTCAATCCTCAGCTTCCTTGGCGTCGGCTTCCCAGACCCGATCCCCGCATGGGGCAAGAGCGTGTCTGACGGACGCCAGTTCATTGAGGAAGCGTGGTGGATCACCGTCTTCCCGGGCGGAGCGATCTTCCTGACGGTGATGTCGTTCAACTTCATCGGAGACTGGCTCCGTGACAGGCTGGACCCACGACTGAGGCAGCTAGACTAGGCTTTCGATAATCCAGACAGTCAGGCGCTCCCGGTGCAGATACGGGAGCGCCTTTCTTTTTTTGCCCTCGTAATCCGATCACTGCTCCAGACTCGGACCAGAACTGGCAGAGCAGGACAATACCGCTCATCGCCAACGTATAATCGCCCGGCGCTTCTGGCCAAGAGGCGCTGAACTGCGGCGCACCAGCCAGGGAGCAAGAATGTCTGTTGGATTCATAGGCCTCGGCAACATGGGCCAGGGCATGTCAGACAACCTGCTCGCAAAAGGCGCATCACTCACCGTGTTCACGAGAACGCGGTCCAAGATCGACACCATGGTGGCAAAGGGCGCAAAAGGCGCCGATTCGCTGCAGGAGCTGGTCCAGGGATCGGACATAGTGCTCGCCTGCCTGCCAGACGTAGAGACGTGCCGTGAGGCGTTCCTGGGCGAGAACGGGATCATCGACAGCGCCACTGCAGGCCAGGTGGTTGTGGATCACTCTACCGTCGATCTCAAAACGACCAGGGATTGCGCAGCAGCAGCCAGCGCAAGAGGCGTCTACTTCCTCGATGCGCCGATATCTGGAGGCTCCGAGGGAGCAAACAACGGCACGCTATCGATCATGGTTGGCGGTGAGGATCACGCCTACGCAACTGCGCTCAACGAGTTCGAGCGAATGGGCACATATGTCCGCCACATGGGACCATCTGGTGCAGGCACAGCGATGAAGCTGATCAACCAGCTCCTAACAGGCGTGAACAACGCAACGGCAGCCGAAGCATGGGCGCTTGCGAATTCGGCGAACGTAGACATCACCGCCGCGGCTGAGATATTGAACGTGAGCTTCGGCGGCTCCAGGATGGTTGAGCGAAGTGCACCAATAGCGAAAGAGCGGGCGTTTCCAAACTCCGGCTCGCCCGTACGGACCATCAACAAGGACATGGGCATCATCGCCGATCTTGCCGAAGCCGAGGGCCTCGCTCTCGGTCTGGCGACATACACATCCGGGCTCTATCGGGAGATGATGGAGCAGGGCAAGTCGGAGCACGACATCGCGGGTGTGCTGGAGATAGTTGAGCAGAGGTCGTCGGAGGCCTGAGGCCCACGATCGCGCCTGATACCAAAGACACGGACTGGCAGAGATAACGAGGAAACATGCACAGGATTGCGGTAATTCGCGGAGATGGAATCGGCGTCGACGTTGTCGAAGAGGCGATCAAGGTCCTTGAGGCTGTCGCTCCAAAGCACGGCATCGAGTGGGAGTTCACCGAGTTTCCGTGGAGCTCCAACTACTACTTCGAGCATGGCGAGATGATGCCCGCCGACGGACCTGACCAACTGGCCGAATTCGACGGCATCTTTCTTGGCGCTGTCGGCCATCCAGAGATCCAGGATCACGTCACTCTCAACGGCCTGCTGCTGCCGATCCGGCGCCGCTTCGACCAATATGTATGCCTGCGGCCATCGGTCCTGTACCCCGGAGTCACCTCGCCGCTGGCAGGCCTCAAGCCATACGACATTGACCTCGTAGTCGTCCGGGAGAACACTGAGGGCGAATACGCCAATGTCGGCGGTTTCCAGTACGAGGGACGGCCGGAGGAGGTCGCGGTGCAGACCGCCGTCTTCACGAGGCACGGCTGTGAGCGAGTGATACGTTTTGCGTTCGATTTAGCTCGTCAGAGAAACAAGAAAAACCACGTCACATCCATCACCAAATCGAACGCTCTCGGCTACGGAATGGTGCTCTGGGACCGCACGTTCGCCGAGGTCGCAGAAGAGTACCCGGACATCACGACCAACTCGCTGCTCATCGACGCCGCGTGCATGGACTTCATCCGAAAGCCGCAGGAGTTCGATGTGGTCGTCGGAAGCAACCTCTTCGGAGACATCCTCACAGACATAGGGGCGATCATCACCGGCAGCATGGGACTGGCTTCATCAGCGAACCTAGACCCCACACGAGAGGGTGTCTCGATGTTCGAGCCCACACACGGAAGCGCGCCTGACATCGCGGGGCAGGGGATCGCCAACCCGATGGCACAGATCCTGACCGGCGCAATGATGCTGCGGCACCTCGGCGAGGATGTGGCAGCAGACGATGTGGAGAAGGCCGTAGAGGAGACGCTGAAGATCGGAGAGGTGCTGACGCCAGATCTCGGCGGAACATCGACAACATCAGGAGTCGGCGATCACCTGGCAAACCTCGTCAGCTAGCGAGAGTTGACTAAAGGCACAAATCGCTCAGTGAGCCAAAACCTCGGCACAACTCAGCCACAAGTGAGGCGCTAACGCCATGAACCCATTCGAGACAGTCCCCGTCGGCCCGTACAACCTGCCCGTGATGCGGCTGGGGCTCGGCGGCGCTCCGCTCTCCGGCATGGTGCTGGCTGACGGCCTGTATGGCGGATCGGCGCATGACGATGCCGTCCGCATCATTCAGCGGGCATACGATCTCGGCATCCGCTACTTCGACACTGCGCCTCTCTATGGGAGCGGCAGAAGCGAAGCACGGTTCAGCGACGGTCTCGCCGGCCTTCCTCGAGAATCGTACGTCCTCTCAACCAAAGTTGGGCGTGTGCTCGATCCTGCTCCTACCGGTGATCCGTCGACAGACAATCCGGATCGTCTGCCAGACCTGATCCCTGTCAACAGTTGGACCCGAAGCGATGTTCACCGCTCGATCGAGGAAAGCCTCGAACGGCTCGGCCTTGACCGCATCGACATCCTCTATGTCCACGATCCCGACCAGGAGGAGTTCGGCGAGCAGCAGGCGGTTGAAGATGCGTTTCCCGCGCTCATCGAGCTTCGTGAGCAGGGCACGATCAAGGCCATCGGCTGCGGCATGAACATCTGGGATATGCCCGCGAGGTTCGTCCGCCAGTTCGATCTCGATATCGTGCTGCTCGCAGGCCGCTACACGCTTCTCGACCACTCAGGCCTTGCGGAGTTCCTTCCGCTTTGCGAGGAGCGGAACGTCAAGATCGCCATCGGCGGCCCGTACAACTCTGGCATCCTCGCCCGCAACCTCGATCAGCCGGTCAGCTTCGACTACGAGCCTGCGCCACCTGATCTTGTCGACAAGGCGCGTCGCCTGACCGCAATCTGCAACAGGCACAGTGTCGACCTGAAATCGGCCGCGCTCCAGTTTGTGCTGGCGCATCCTGCCGTGGCGACAGTGATCCCAGGTGCACAATCCGTTGGCGAGCTGGAGCAGAACGTCAGCCTCATCCAGAAGCACATCCCGTCCAGCGTGTGGCAGGAGATGCGGAGCGAAGGACTGATCCCGGACGAAGCGCCCACCCCGCAGGACTAGCCCTTCGCAGCGGCGATCGCACGGCACGCCTCTTCCGTTGCCCGCTCAACCAGCCTTGCGGTGTCCGCCATTGCGTCGGCAAGCGACATCGGCCTGTTCACAAGCGAGAAGACCGCGTCGATGCCGTGCTCATGGACCTCGTGGTATCCAGCCCCGAGAGAGCCTGCAATGCCAATCACGGGTATTCCCAGTCGCTTAGCCCGCTGAGCCACCGCCACAGGAGACTTGTTGAACACCGTGGAACGGTCGAACTGGCCTTCACCAACGATCACAAGGTCGGCGCCATCGAGTTTCGACTCGAGCTCTACAGCCTCCAGCACGATGTCTGCGCCCAGGCGAAGGTGAGCGTTGGCAAACGCCATCAGCCCCGCGCCAAGACCGCCAGCAGCACCAGCGCCGGGTATCTCCATCACATCCTTCTCCATGTCTCGCGCCACCACCTCGCCAAACCGTCGAAGCGCGGTATCTAGCTGCTTCACTTGCTCCGGGCTGGCTCCCTTTTGAGGGCCAAATATCGCCGATGCGCCGGTAGGTCCGCACAGCGGGTTGTTCACATCACACGCAACATCTATCCGAACATCGGCTATTCGCGAATCGAAACCGGACAGGTCGATCCGGTCGAGGTTTGCCAGCGCCGCTCCGCCACGCTCGAGCTCGTTGCCACTGGAGTCGAGCATACGAGCGCCCAGCGCTTCCGCCATGCCCGCGCCGCCGTCATTCGTCGCACTGCCACCAATACCGATGATGAAGTGTGAGAACCCGACATCCAGCGCGGCCTTCATCACCTGGCCAACGCCAAAAGTCGTCGCCCTCAGAGGATCTCGTGAATTGGGATCGATGATGGCCAGCCCGGACGATCGAGCCATCTCGATCACAGCCGTCTGGCCGTCGCCAAGCGCGCCCCACTGGACCTCGATCTCCGCTCCGAATGGATCGACAGCGCTGGCCGTGCGAACTGTTCCATCTGAGGCATCGACCAGCGACTGAAGTGTGCCGTCACCACCGTCAGCGACCGGCACCAGCGTGCACTCGGCATCGGGCCAGACGTGGCGCGCTCCAGCCGCCATAGCTCGTGCGATCTCTATGCCTGTCAGACTCTCTTTGAACCCCTGCGGGGCGAACACGATCTTATTCATGGCAGGAAGTATAGTTGCGAGCAGTCGAGATCGCTCATCGCCTCAGCGATGCGACAGGCGTTAGCGCTCTCGCGCTGCTGTAAACTCCCAGGCCGGTCTGAAATCGGCACACGAGAGCCCATATCCAGTTGAGTGACCTGCAGAAGACAATCGAACAGGGTTTCGCTGCCATCGAGGCTCGAGCCAGCGACCTCATCGGCCTGTCGCAGGCGGTTCTGAACGATGCTGAGTCCGGCTACCGGGAGCAGCGGACAGCAACCCGGATTGAACAGTGGATGCGAGACGCTGGCCTGAGCCCGCGCACAGGCATCGCACTCACCGGGGTAGTGGCGAAGGTCGACTCGGGGAGGCCGGGTCCCAGCATCGCAGTGATCGGCGAGATGGACAGCCTCATCGTGCCGGAGCATCAGCACGCTCACACCGATACCGGGGCAGCGCACGCCTGCGGCCATCACGCTCAGCTCGGAAGCATGCTCGCCGTGCTTACCGGCGTACTTGACCCCGACGTTCTGGCAGCCCTCTCAGGCTCAGTCACGTTCATGGCTGTTCCTGCAGAGGAGTACATCGAGCTCGAATATCGCCAGCAGCTGCGTGACGAGGGCAAGATCGAGTTCTTCGGTGGCAAGCAAGAGTTCATCAAGCTCGGCGAGTTCGATGACGTTGACATGGCGATGCTCACCCACACGACCGCCGAGGGCAATCCCGGCGCGATCATTTCAGGGTCCCACAATGGCATGGTTGGAAAGACCGCAGAGTTCCGTGGCATTGCCGCTCACGCGGGGGCAGCGCCACACACCGGCATCAACGCGCTGAACGCCGCAAACATCGCACTGAGCGCGATCCATGCAAACCGCGAGACCTTCCGAGACACCGACTACGTCCGCGTCCACCCGATCATCACGCACGGCGGCGACGCTGTTAGCTCAGTGCCTGCCCGCGTCAACATCGAAACCTACATCCGTGCGGCGAGCATCGACGCGATCCTTGACGGCGCGGCCAAGGTGGACCGGGCGCTCAGGGCCGGAGCCATGGCAGTAGGTGGCAGCGTGGAGATCAAGACCACACCGGGCTACATGCCGTCTCGCTACGATCCGGTCATGATCGATGTCTACAGACGGCATGCAGAAAAGGTCTTCGGGGCCGAAAACGTGCGAACGTCTGGGCAGCGAGCAAGCTCGAGCGATGCTGCAGACCTGTCTGTCATCATGCCGACGATCCACCCGTGGGTGGACTCAGCAACTGGACGGGGCCACGGCATCGACTACCTTGTGCAGGACTATGAGATGGCTGTCGTG
>JANQIZ010000148.1 GCA_028281895.1 Dehalococcoidia bacterium | reverse complement strand
CCGACATCGTTGCGCTCGGCACGAGCAGCCTCTGGGAAGGCGCAGATCTGCAGGGCTCAAGGCTCGACGCGCTCGTGATGGCCCGGCTTCCGTTCCCTGTCCCATCCGATCCGGTCTTTGCTGCCCGCAATGAGCTGTACGAAGACGGCTTCAACGAGTACGCAGTTCCAGAAGCGGTGCTGCGCTTCCGGCAGGGCTTCGGTCGGCTGATCCGCTCGAAGTCCGATCGCGGAATGTTCGTGATACTCGACAGGCGAATCCTGTCGAAAGGCTATGGCAGAAGCTTCCAGCGATCGCTCCCGAAGTCGACGGTGCGGCGAACGGTGATCAGCGAGCTAAAAGAGCTGGGCCAGGCATGGAAAGCCGCCGAGGATTTTTAAGTCTGTGGATTCCCTCTCCCGTAAGCAGGCATTCCCTCAAGTTGTCTCGCACCCTTTTTGTCATCCCGAGCGAAGCCGAGGGATCTGACCGTGCATGTGCCGGTCACCGGATGCTGCAGCTACTCCCTCTGCCGGACCCGGGTGCTCGCTTGCGGGCGCGGGCTGGGGTGAGGGCCGTTCATGCTTGAGAGACCAAGTCACCGCTAAGACGAATAACCCTCCCTCTAGCTCCCTCCCAAGATGGGAGGGAGGATCTGGTTCCTTCTCCCCTCGAAGGAAAGGGTCAGGGAGTGGGTGGTCCTACTTGTCATTCTGAACTTGATTCAGAATCTCTCGGTGACCGTGGGAGTACGGTCAGATCCCTCCGCTGCGGTCGGGATGACAAAAGGTCGTGTCCTCGTCATTCCGGACTTGATCCGGAATCTCCTTTGGTCAGTCATAGGGAGATGCTGAATCAAGTTCAGCATGACGAACTCGACCCACCCTCTGACTCCCTCCCTCAGCAGGGAGGGAGAATAAAGCGGGCACCCGGCCAGAGAGGGAGAAGTGGCTGGTGCCTCGGCTATTCCCTCTCCCTCGCAGGGAGAGGGTTAGGGTGTGGGTGATTTGGGTGAGAGAATACCGACGCAATGACTCTTGCTGATAGGAACATAATCACTGGCGCGCCTGCTGACGGCAGCTTCACGCTTGCCACTGGCGGGCTTGACCTGGAGTCGACGCTCGATGGCGGCCAGGCGTTCAGGTGGTGGCGCGCATCCGGCGACAACGAACCTGCCGCTTACCAGGGCGTGATAGGCACAACCGCTGTCACCCTCACCGAACTTCACCAGCCAGTCGAGCAGCAAGCCCAGCAAGGCGACGTGCTCATAGAGGTCCGCGAGGCCCCCGAAGCGTTCCCTGAGAACTTCAAAGACCTTGTCGCAGACTACCTTGGCCTCACCGGTCCCGGCACACACATCGAAGAGCTGCGCTCCGAATTCGCCGACGATCCGTGCATCGGCCCAGCCATCGCCGGGTTCTCCGGACTCCGGCTGCTCAGGCAAGACCCCTGGGAGTGCCTCGTCTCCTTCATCTGCTCATCCACCTCCAACATCCCTCGCATAAAACTCAACGTCGGCTCAGTCGCCCGCGAGCTCGGGCGTCCAGTGGGTCCCGGCGAAGCCGACTTCGCATTTCCAAAGCCCGCGACCATCGCCGAGGCTGGAGAGCAGTTCCTGCGCGACCTGGGCCTGGGCTTTCGAGCGCGCTACATAGTCCCGGCAGCAGAGGCGGTAGCAGCGGGCGATCTTGACCTGCACGCGTTGCGGCAGGCGAGCTACGAAGAGGCGCGAGATGCGCTGACCGGCCTCGTCGGCGTTGGAGAGAAGATCGCAGACTGCGTTCTCGCCTTCTCGCTCGACAAGCCGGAAGCGTTCCCTGTCGACCGTCACATCAGGCGGGCGCTGGAGCGGTGGTACGGCCTTCCAGAGGGCATGAACAACTCGAAGGCTGCCGACTTCGCAAGAGAGCGTTTCGGAAGGTTCGGCGCGCTAGGGCAGCAGTACATGTTCCACAGGGAGCGGCTCGCTCAGCGGGCGAACTGGGGAGGCCGCCACACCCGGCACGCCCTGCCCGAAGACAGGTAGCGCCGGGCGTCATCTTCCGCCTGGCTATCCGGTGGCCTTGAGATTCCTGGAGACCTCCCACTGAGAGGGCTTGTGCAGGACGCCTGGCAACTGTTCAAGCAGACGCCGGTACTGTGGATCGTCTACCAGCGCCGCACCCTGCTCAGCAGCTTCATCCAGGCTATTCTGAGGCACCCGCACGCCGAACCTGCCGGCGCTGTGGCCCCATACCTCCTGGGTCAGCCCAACCGGGTTCCCCTGGCTGTTGCTGTAGCTGCACCACTCCACAAGCGCCTGCTTGAGGTCCGGCTGCTTACCGGGCGCTGCCTGGAGCGTCACATGGATAGCGAACTTCGCAAGGGCAGACACGTTCTCTGCCGGTACGACCAGTTCACGAAGACTCCATGACGCCGGAGACCCGATCAGATCACCCATACGGGAGACGATCTCCATGGACTTTTGGTCGGACTGCATGCCCGCCCTGTCAGCCTCGGCTGCAGCAAGCGAATCGTATCGAGTCATGAATCGAAACTTTGGGCCCTCATGCCCCCAGAAGAACTCCGAGAGTGCTCCTTGAGCGCCCTGTCCGGCACGATGATCGAACAGCTCCTCCGCCAGAGGCTTTAGCTGCGGGGCCGCTCCGATCGACGGTCTGAGATCAACCAGTAGCAGAAACATCTTCGTACTCCCCCTCTTAAGGATTAACCAGATACCGCCACGGCAAAATACTCCTGCTACGTAAACCGGTCAACAGAGTTCAGGAAAGCTCGCGAAAAATGATCATTGCGACGACAGACTACGCAGATGTCGTTTATTAGTGATTGATCGTGATCAGTACTCGGTCAGGAGCGGATCAGGAGGTGTGAAAACACGATCATCCGATCTGAATCTGCCTGCAAAACTGCCTCCGTTCGCACGATCGCGCCGGTGAGCAACTATAGTCTGTGCATGAACACATCATCAGACGGGCTTCCTTCCTGCGTGCTGTTCGACTTCGACGGCACGATGTATCGCTTCGAAGACGTCTATACGCACGTCTGGCGTGATCTCTACGACGAAGAGCAGCAGGCCTTTGGGCATATCGACTTCCACGATTTCTACAGTCGTGTTGGCGAGATCTTCACCTCGCTCCCAGACGGCATGGACAGTGACGAGGAGCACGCTCACATATTCGGTGAGATCAAGCGGATATGGCCGGGCGTGAGGGCTGGGAACGAACAGCTCATCGAGGACTACAGACGTCGATCGCTTGAGTACATGGTGCCGCGTCCGGGTCTCGACGATCTGCTCGTGAGGCTGGATGAAGCGGGAGTGCCGTGGGGGATCGTCTCGAACCACGATGCCAAGAACAGGGGCAAGCTGGCGGCGATGGGACTGAGCTCGAAGCCGGCGACTTTCATGCTGAGCGTAGAGGTCGGCGCGTGGAAGCCTGACAGCGAGATCTTCGACATGGCGCTGGCTGAGATCGGCGCAGTCGATAGGTCGCGGGGCGTGATGGTCGGCGACAACCCGATCGCAGACATCCAGGGTGGGAGGTCAGCCGGACTGCGCACTGTGCTGATGACGGACAGTCCGTTTGCGACAACGCAGGACGGCGCTGACATGACGATCTCTCACTTCGATGACCTGCGAAAAGCCTGGTTCGGAGAGTAGCGGCAGGCGCAGCCACCCACTCTCTGACCCTCTCCCTGCCAGGGAGAGGGAATGGCTATCCTCCCTCCCATCTTGGGAGGGAGTTAGAGGGAGGGCTATTCGTCTTGAGAGATCAAGTTATCCATGTAAGGCGAAACGACCCTCACCCCAGCCCTCTCCCAATTTGGGAGAGGGGGTACATGCACGGTCAGATCCCTCCGCTGCGGTCGGGATGACAACACACTTCTCCCTCCCTGGCCAGGGAGGGAGTCAGAGGGTGGGTTTCGTCATGCTGAACTTGATTCAGCATCTCCCTTGACTGGTTTCAGGAGATTCCGGATCAAGTCCGGAATGACGAGAGTACGAACGTTTGTCACCTCGACCACTACGACTTGTCATCCCGACCGCAGCGGAGGGATCTGACCGTGCATGAACGGTCACTGAGAGATTCTGAATCAAGTTCAGAATGACAGTTTCCTCCTATGTTGAGATGGAACCAGTGGGTGGGTCGGGCGCGTTTAGCTGAAGCGGCGCACTACCTGGATCAGATCCTGGCCGTAGCGGTCCCGCTTCGTCGCTCCAACACCCGGCACGCTCAACAGTTCCGACATGCTCGAAGGCCTCCTACGGGCCAGCTCCACCAGCGTCCTGTCATGGAAGATCACGAACGCCGGCACACCATCCTCACGGGCACGGTCCGCTCTCCAGTCACGCAGAGCATCGAAGAGCGGGAAGTCTGGATCACCCATATGAATGCGCTGCGGCAGCGAACCCGACTTTCGCTCACCCGAGCGCTTTCGACTCCTGCCAGCATGACTCTGCCAACGGGACTCCGTGCAGTTGTCGCACCGGCCACAAGCATCCGACGGCTCCTCGCCAAAGTACCGCAAGACTACGTTGACCCGGCACTCCGGCGTCGTGGCGAACTCCACCATGCTCGCCAGCATCTCCAGCTCATAGTGCATGTGCCGCGTGATCACGCCGGTCTCGATCGGCGCCAGCGGATCGTCGGAGATCGGCGTAGCGCCATCTTCCGCAAGCAGCCCCGAAACTTGCAGCGCGCCCATCGCCATCACAACGCCGTCAGACCTTTGATCCGAAACTACCGACTGCATCTCCATCGGGCTCGCTCGCAGCAGCTCCTGCCAGATCTGTCTCACCTGCGCGTCGTCCGGATGAGCGCGGTCGATGAAGAACTCCGGCGCCTTGCGGGACCAGTTCGTGTAGATCAGTTCGCACGTTGCAGGATCGCCATCGCGGCCAGCACGTCCCGCCTCCTGGTAGTACGCCTCAAGCCGCGCCGGCATATCGAAGTGGATCACGAAGCGCACATCCGGCTTGTCAACACCCAGACCGAACGCGCTTGTTGCCACGATCACCTCCGTCTCGTCCACCATGAACGACCGCTGCGTGATCCTGCGGGTCTCGGCATCCAGACCTGCGTGATACGGCCTTGCCGACACTCCAGAATCCGCCAGCATCTCTGCAAGCTCCTCGGTGCGCTTGCGAGCGCCGACATAGACGATGCCGCTCTGTCCTTTGCGCTCCCTCACCAGCTGGATCAGCAACTCCCGCTTCTGCTCATTCGAAGCCGCGTGCCGCACCGAGAAGACAAGGTTAGGACGCGAGACCGAATTTACGATCTGAGCCGCATCGTCTAAGCCAAGCCGAGTCACTATGTCCGCACGGGCCCTTGGAGTGGCTGTGGCTGTCAACGCAAGAGTCCGAGGCCTGCCGAGACGCTCGCGAATTTCACGAAGTCGCAGGTAGTCGGGCCTGAAAGTGTGGCCCCACTCAGACACGCAGTGCGCCTCGTCGATAGCAAGCAGGTTCAAGCCGATCTTCGACAGCCCCGACACGAAGCGATCGTTGCCAAGCGATTCCGGCGATGTGAATAGCAGCCTGATATCGCCTGCGCGGAAGCCGATGTAGGTTTCACGCTTGCTAGCGGCAGAGAGCGTCGAGTTGATGAATGCTGCAGGGACGCCATTGGCGTGAAGGCTCTCGACCTGGTCCTGCATGAGTGCGATGTGCGGAGACACGACAAGCGTCTTGCCGCTCTTCAGCGCTGGAAGAACATAGTTCATGCTCTTGCCGCTGCCGGTAGGCGAGACTGTGAATACGTCGCGCTCTTCCAGAGCAGCCAGCGCCGCTTCCTGCGCAGAGCGCAGTTCCGAGTAGCCGAACCACTCCGACATCAGTCGTCGATACTCGTCCAGCGATCCGATGCTTGTTGGGGCGGGAAGGGTTGGAACCATTGCTGGCGAATACTACTTGGCACGCGGGTAGACTGTCGGCGATGTGTCACCGTTTGGCGCCATCGCGCGCTGGATGCAGGTCTTATCTCAGGCAGGACGAGCAGGATGCGAGCAGTAGCAAACTTCGAAGTGAACAGCCGGGGAAGCGCATGGACGATGCGAGTGATCGCAGCAGTGGCTGCACTCGCTCTCATCGCCCTTGTAGCAGCCTGTGGATCGTCAGAGCCTGAAGAACCAACAGCTACGCCCGGTCCGAGCCCCACGGAGATCACCGAGAATCTGACCGCACCCACCGTCGACGGCATCCTCTACGACATCAAGCTCACTGGAAAGATCTACGACCACGACGATGACGGTTCGTTCCGTGACGAGATCGCCTTTATCCCGCCAGACGGCATCGAGTTCCAGGGACATTTCCCATCCCCCGAAGGCGGCGACCTCGTGATTGCGAGCTGCTTCAGGTCTGATTGCGGCGCGGCGTTCCCGGAGGCGGAATTCACGATCAGGTACTGGACGCTAGCCGAGTAGGGGAGACGCCTCAAAGCGTTGATCCCCCCATCGCCCCCGAACGCGTCACCCACATCTCAACACGATGCAGTTCGCTAAGCGGCGGCACATCGCTCTTTGAATAAGAAGACGTCAGGAGAGCCGCCGCGTCACTCGGACCGGTGTCAGAAAGAGCTTTCGACCCGTCCGAACAGCCTCTGTGAAAAGCCTGCCGGAACGTTCCGGCGCAATTCCCTGTACCGTCCTTGATCCGCAGGGCAGGGCCCGATTCCCAGTTTGAAAGAGGTTCGCACTATAAGCGTTATGTAAAGTCGGGAGAGCCACCCGTACAGAAGTGCGCACGGCAAGCTCGATCTCCTCGACAGCATGACGCATCGTTCGGTGCGCCCTGCACGTATCAGTACACGCGTCCGCCGGGACAAGTTGTGCTGTGACGGCCTGCACGTGCAGCGAGACGATGTGCGGATGCTAGTCTGAACATCGCGTGGCCGCGTTCGACGGCCCGACCTGCGTCCAATCTGAAATCGCCTGCTGGCGACATAATGTGAGCGCCGAATGTCGAACCTGAAGTCGCTGTGGCAAACCCCGGCCAGCATGGTCGCAGCAAGACGCGGAATAGTGCCGATTCTGGCAGGCCTCACAGCGCTTGCAGCGGTCGCATGCGGCTCAGAGGCCGCCCCGGTCGCCCAGAACGGCTCTCCGGTCGTCCTCGATTCAGGCGAGATAGCGACCTCCACGCCTCTTCCATCAGGTCCTCGTCCAGACGGCGTGCCAGAAGACCTGGAGATCATCTGGGAGACGTACCAGCTGCTTCTGCAGGAATACGTGGACGGCGACGACATCGATCCCGAAGCTCTGTCCGAGGCGGCCGTCCGCGCCATGCTCGACCAGCTCGGCGACAGATACACCTCGTACATATCGCCAGCCACCTTCGCCATCGAGCGGCAGGACTTCCAGGGCAACTTCGAAGGCATCGGCGCGCAGGTCGAGATCTCGCCAGACCGCAACTGGGTAATCATCACAGCGCCGCTCGAAGACAGCCCAGCCAAGGCCGCCGGCATTCGTCCCGGCGACAAGATCCTGGCCGTTGACGGCGTAGATGCCGAAGGCTGGACCGTGATCCAGGCGGTCAACATCATCCGCGGCGAACGCGGAACGCCTGTCACACTCACCGTCGAACACGTCGGCAGCGCCATCCCAGTTGACATAACCATTATCCGGGACCGGATAGAGCAGCCCAGCGTTCGACCCTGGATGCTGAACCCTGAAGACGGTCCATACGGGGTCCTGAGAATCAACCAGTTCACCGCCGAGACCCCCGGAGAGATCCGTGAAGGTGTCACCTCGCTAATCGACCAGGGAGCGCCCGGAATCGTTGTTGATCTTCGTGCCAATCCTGGTGGCCTTCTCACCTCGACAGTCGACTCGGCATCGGAGTTCCTGACCGATGGCCTTGTGACCTACGAGATCGACGCCACTGGACAGCGAGACGACTGGCCGGTGCGCAAGGGCGGGATGTTCCCCGAGATACCGGTCGTCATACTGGTGAACGGGTTCTCGGCCAGCGGCTCAGAGGTGTTTGCAGGCGCGCTGCAGGATCATGGCCGTGCGCTGGTGATCGGCACCTCAACGTTCGGCAAAGGCTCGGTCAACCTGCTGCGAGAGCTTTCGAACGGCGGCGGACTGTACCTGACCATCGGACGCTGGTTCACGCCGAGCGGCCGCCTGATCGAGGGCACGGGCGTTGAGCCGGACGTGGTGGTGGAGGCGCAGACAGGCACACAGCTCTCGCTCACCGACGATCTGCAGATGAAGGCTGCCATCAAGCAGCTCGACTTCCAGACTGGTCGCACAGAGGCCGCCGCCGCCGCAGGCTAACGCCCTGCCTGAAACGGCTCTTTCGAAACCTGCCTACAATGCCAGGCTCTAGGAGAGTACATCCACCCTCCCCTGCTTCAACGCAGGCGGAAGGGTGCGACATGTTTACGGATTGGAACTCGAATGCCCGCTGACCACTGGGAAAGCGTTGCACAACCAGGCGGCTACCGCGGCCGGGAAAGATGCAGCAAGGTCTGAGCTACCTCAAAGAAAAATGGAATGGCACACCAACTCCCGTAAGGGTAGTTGTTCCATCATTCTTGATGCTTCTGGTAGCTGCATGTAATAGCGGTGCTGCAACTCCCACGCCTGAGCTGCCCACTGTTGGACCTAGTCCGACTGTGCAACTTGATACGCCGACTCCGCTTCCAAACACGCCTGTTCCTAGCACACCTACGGTGACGCCTAGCGCAACGCCTACAACGGTTGTTATCACGCCAACAAGCACTCCTGTTCCTACGCCAACCAATACACCGATTCCTCCGACTCCTGTTCCTCTCTCTGACTTATACATTCAAAATGTGAGCTATCAAGCAGCAGAGCTTCCCAATGCAGATGGTAGTGTGACGTATACCTTCACCGTTGATCTTGGCAATCAAGGAAGTGCAAACTCAGGTCAGTTTAATACTGCAGCTGTAGACATTGGAACGCAATCGCTCGATAATTTAGTGGTTGATGCCATGCAAACACTCACCTTCACTGCGAATCTGACTCAAGGTCAAACTTTCAATTTTGTCGTCGATAACAGCAACATGGTTACAGAAGAAAATGAAAACAATAATGTGTACGCTGTCGCTGTCGAGTTTACCGAGCCAAGCGCAGTAGCTGTTTACAGAGCAGGAAGTGATTTGTCACTCGATGACTCTGTGTGGCAAGCGCTTGAAGGTTTTAGCGTTGATCAAGAATTTGACCAACTCGCGAATTACCTCGCGAGCGCAACACCTGCGATGCAGCAATCAATCATTGCATCGCCGCTTTTCGAAAAAAGTGCAGGCACCATCAATGATTTTCTCGATGACCTTTCGAGTTATCACCCGCAAATTCAGCAAGCAATCGTGCAAATTCCCGAGTGGAGTTCCCAAGACAGCTTAAGCACAGCGCAACTTGCCTGGGCAGACATACAGTCACAATTTTATTCAAACGAACGATGGAGAAGTGTTCACGATTTGGACAATATTCCAGAGAGCCACGTTCGCGCAGAACTCTTTGCAGGAGCGATGTATCATCCATCAACGTATCAGGACTGCGGGCTAGAAGAGCTCTTCGAACAGCAAGGTGTAACTAGTAAGACTGTTTTTTGTGATGGTGATATGTATGGGATAACCGCTGCCACCCCTGAATTTTTCCTCTATACAGAAAGAGCTACAGATCCAGCATTTGCTAAGAAAGACCAAATCAAAGCTAGGATTCATCATATGTACCTTGAGCAGAATGCATCAGGAGTAGAGTCAATCTTGGAAATGTCAGAGAGTGATATGGAATTGCTTGACCTAAGGGAACTGGATAAAACTCGCAGTGGTAGACAAACATCGTACACCATGGGCAATCAAACATTCATGCTTACCCCACCCGCAGATTCAGGTTATGAAACCATCTATGAATTCTTTAGCCAAATTGCTAATGATCCCAGTTATGAGTCAACTCCTGGCGCTGGCCCTAGACAAACAGCGTATGAGCGTATACTGAGCTGGGCAATGGATGTTCCTGATCACATTACTGGATCAGGTAGTATTGAATCTTTGAGAGCAAGTACCTACGGACAGTATTCTCCACAACGCCCAGACGTTCCGCCAAGTTGGGCCATAATCGAGGCAGAAGTCGCTGACAGCCAATCAATGGCTGGCCTCCTCTTAAGTGCTGGTAGAGCAATCGGCATTCCCGTAGGGCGGACTAGTTCACCATTTGGCCCTGGTGCAGTATTTTTTGTGAATGATAATGGCGAGAAACGCTACATTGACGGGGATTGGCCATTGGGTCACAGCTTAGACACGATCCCTTGGAATCGACCAATTAATCAAGTGCATTTTGATGAACAAGCATTTACCTCTGGTCAGTATCGCAATTTCAGATAGGCGACACTTATATAAACCCATTTCTCCATTAGTCACTTATGCAGGATAAAAAGGGGCAGGTTCCGTACATTATTGGAGCAACTGTTATTTTAGCTATTGTAGGCAGTCTTGTTTTCGTATTCATTGACAAAGAAGGCCACGCCGATGCCGTACTCTCGCCTGGCGAGGCTGTTGGCGGCCGAGCCGACCTCATGCCCAACGCCTCGCAGACATGGAGAAACTCACGATGAAGCCGGTTCGGATCACGAAGATCGAGGTCAGCAAGATCGAATGGGAGATCGAGGACTGCGGGCCTGATGAGCCGCGTCCGATCCCGACCTACATGCCAGGGACGCGATATCCGATGTCGCTCCTGTGGACCCGCGTCGAGACAGACGCAGGTGTGGCAGGCGAGTATCCGCTGCGAACAGACATCACATCGATCGGCGACTACCTGCTTGGCAAAGATGTGCTGAAGCGTGAGCAAGTGGCGGTCGACCTGCGCTTCGTGAACCCCATAGCAGCAGCCGCAGCAGACATCGTGCTGTGGGACATCGCAGGCAAGCTCGCCGACATGTCAGTCTCCCAGATGCTCGGCGGTTTTCGAAACAGGCTTCCTGCCTACGCCAGCACCATGAACGGAGGCATCGCGGGGCTCGAAGGCGGACTCGCCACTCCGGAGTCCTATGCCGACTTCGCTCTCCAGTGCGAAGAGATCGGCTACAAAGCGTTCAAGATTCATCCGTACCCGCGAGTAAACGTTCAGGATCATGTCGATGCCGTTCTCGCGCTTGGCGAGGCCGTCGGCGGTCGAGTCGACCTCATGCTCGATGCCTTCGCCCACTACGCCACATTCGCAGACGCGCTAAAGGTCGGCCGTGCGTGCGACGAGGCAGGCTTCTTCTGGATCGAAGACCCCTACGAGTCCGGCACATCGCAGTCCGGCCATGCCCGGCTCAGGGAATACATCTCCACTCCCCTGCTCCAGGGCGAGCGCCTCTCGGGCGTTGCGAACAAGATGAACCTGCTGACATCTGGCGCGACCGACTTCATCCGCGGGCAGGTGCATGGCGAAGGCATAACCGGAACGATGAAGCTCGCAGCCGCCGCAGAATCGGTCGGCGCTGACATCGAGATACACGGATGCGGACCGGCACAGCGGCACGTCATGTCTGCAGTCGGAACCTCGAACTACTACGAGGTGGTCTGGGTCCACCCGGATGTCCAGTGCATGCAGACCACGCCCGACATCTATGGCGATAACTACGCCGACGGGCTGACCGAGATCGACTCCGATGGCATGGTGGCAGTGCCGACCGGCCCCGGAATGGGAGTCGACTGGAACTACGAAGCCATCAAGCGGATGACGACCGGAACGAAGACGGTTGAATAGAGATCTGCTCTGCTAGACGGGGCGTCTTGCTCTGAACATGCCGGTCTGCCCGCTCAACTCGTTGCCGCGCTTGCCATACACTGGTGAGTTATGGCCAAAACAGCGGTCAAGAAGCCCGCAGACACCACCATAGCCACGAATCGTCGAGCACGGTTCAACTACGAGATTCTCGAAACCTTCGAGGCCGGAATGGTCCTCACAGGCTCCGAGATCAAGTCGGTGCGCGACCGCCACATGACCATCTCCGAAGGCTACGTGCAGGTGAGAAGCGGCGAGGCGTGGCTGCACAACGCGCACATCGCGCCCTACCCTGCCGCCGGTCCATTCGGGCAGCACGAGCCAACGCGTCCCCGCAAGCTCCTGCTCAAGAAGAAAGAGATCGCCCACATCGAGCGCGAGATGTCGAAGGCCCGCCTCACGATCGTTCCGCTCAGGGTCTACATCAAGGGCCGCGTCGCCAAGATGCTGATCGGCCTCGGACGCGGAAAGCGTCAGTACGACCAGCGAGAGACCATCAAGCGCAGGGACGCCGAGCGCGAGATGGGCCGGGCGATGCGGGTCAAGGCCTAGCGCCGCTGGCCGGTTTTGGCCTAGTCCTTTGAAGCTTCTACTGCCGCTTTAACGACGATCGGGATGTCGTCATAAGTGAGTTTCGTAGGTGCTGCACCACCGAAGAACTCGCTACGGATAATAACCGTTTCACCCATTCGGCCAACCTTGGCCTCACGGAGCCTGGTCTCCACAGTTGTCCAGTCTGGAACTTGCTCGCCGAGGATGGGCTTCCACTCGTCGCGGTAGTCTCGATAGCGGGCACCGTACATGAAGACATATCGAACGCTTGGCTCAGACACGATTCGATTGAGCATCCGCTGTCGTGCTGGCAGTACCTCCCGTTCCATCGCTGTTCGTCCTCGGTACCAATCGCTCAGGTAGGTTCCAGTGAATGCTCCGTGGTTTGGGCGCGGAAAGGGAAGCAATTCCGTTAGGAGAGTGATGCCGGTTTCGGTTCCTAGTCTGTGGTATTCCTCCTGCCAACTATCTGGAGGCTTTTGGTCTGCAGATACCTGGAGGCGAGGATCGGCATTGATGAGTTCGTAGGTGATCCGGCTGGCGAAATTCCAAACTTTGACTGTGCCGGGTATGAGTGGCTTTTCTTTGTCAAGCAAGTGGTGACCAGAGTGGAATTCATTCTTGTCCACCCGCAGCGATCCAAGGAGTCTACGCTGCTGCAATCTCGCTGCCACATCGTCTGCTAACGATTCGCGATCAACGGATTTTTCTTCATAACCAATGAAGACAATCACCGGCTTAGCCGAGCCGTATCCCTCGAAGTTGATTAACTCTTTCTTCTCATCATCGGTGAACATCGTTCTGTCCTGCGGCTAGATGCCAACCCGCGTCTTGCCTGCGACCTCCGGGTTAATGAAATTCTCTGGCTGTCCGCCGTTGACTACTCGCACAACCTCCTGCGCCGTGCGCGTCTCAAGCTCAAGCGTCGACGCCTGCGAGAAGAACGCCGTGTGAGGCGTGATGATCACATTTTCCTGCTTCAGGAGCGGGTGGTCCGGATCAGGCGGCGCAGGCTCCATCACATCAAGCCCCGCGCCAGCCAGGTGACCCGAAGCCAGCGCAGCCGCAAGCGCCATCTCGTCAATCAGGCCTCCGCGGGCAGGATTCACGATGATCGCTCCCTGCTTCATCGACGCCAGCTCAGCCGTGCCGATCATGCCCCGCGTCTCGTCAGTCAGCGGCACGTGGATGCTCATGAAGTCCGACTTCGAAAGCAGCTCGTCAAGCGTCACGCTCTTCGCGCCGTTCACATCTGTGCCAGTCTCGAGCATCGGGTCGTACGCCAGCACATTCATGCCAAGCGCCTGCGCCCGAGAGCCGACAGCACGGCCGATGCGCCCAAACCCGATCACGCCAAACGTCGCGCCAGTCATCCGCTTCATCGGCTGGTCAAGCGCCACGCTGCTCCAGCCGCCGCCCTTCACCGCCGCATCGTGCGGAACCAGCCTGCGATTCAGCGCCAGCACCATCCCGAACGTGTGCTCCGCCACCTCATCGATGCAGTAGTCGGGAACATTCGTCACCACGATGCCAAGCTCGGTGCAGACCGGAATATCGACGTTATCGACACCGATGCCGTAGCGGGCTGCGATGAGGCATTTCGATGCTGAGCGCAGCACCTTTTCGGTCACCTGCGCAAAGCAGAACATGATGGCATCGACATCTTCTGCAAGCCCGGCAAGCGTGTCCTCGGAGGAGTCGGGAGCCACCACAAGCTCGAAGCCGGCATCCTCGAGCACCTTGCGCTCAGGGTCGAGGCTCGGCCATACGTAATCGGTTATCAGCACTTTCCTGTTCATAGCGCCGGATGATAGCTGGAGACCGAGGTGCACGCACGCTGGGGGGCAGGTTTTCGATGGCAGGCCCGCCTCGCGTGTTGGATAATCAGGCTCTGTTTGATATACTCAACATACCTGTTAGGCCATCGTATATATCCTTCAAGAGCTACACCATATGCAGATCGCAGCAGAACAGGCATCCGCCGAAGCGCAGCAGGCAGATAGAGAACCCGGCGACGGGCGACTTTCCGATGGAAGGCGTCGCCGGCTTCGAATTTTCAACGGAGTCGCAGGTCTGTTTCACCTGCTGCAAGGACTTGCAGTCCTCTCGCTGACCAACGACTTCGCCATCGGCATCACCGCCAGCTTCCTCGAAGGCCCGCCCGGATCGACGCCTGAGGAGATCACAACACTCTTCGACTTCCGGGTCGGCTGGGGTGTGGCGGCATTCCTGTTCATGTCGGCAGCAGCGCACTTCGCCCTCATATCGCCACTGGGATTCGGCTGGTACGTGAGACAGCTTGAGTCCCGGCGCAACTACGCACGCTGGGTCGAGTACGCATTCAGCTCATCGCTGATGGTCGTGCTGATCGCCCTCCTGCCCGGCATCACCGACATCGCAGCACTCATCGCCCTGTTCGGAGTGAACGCCTCGATGATCCTGTTTGGCTGGATCATGGAGAAGTACGAAGAGCCCGGCACACCCTCATGGCTCTCGTACTGGTTCGGTGTGATAGCGGGCGCGGTGCCGTGGGTGGCGATCGGCCTCTACCTGTGGTCGCCGGGAACCGACGCCGAGCCGCCAGCGTTCGTCTACGGCATCTTCGTTTCGCTGTTCCTTTTCTTCAACATCTTTGCGCTGAACATGGTGCTGCAGTACAGGCAGACGTGGCGCTGGCGCGACTACCTGTTCGGCGAGAACGTCTACATCGTGCTAAGCCTGACCGCGAAGTCACTGCTGGCCTGGCAGGTGTTCTCAGGAACCCTCGTGGATTAGGCGAAGAGATGGTTCTCTAGTTGTGATCGCGGGCTCAAGGAGACCTAGATAGGATTGTGGCTCTCGGCTCCCTTCGATGGGATGACCACGGACCACGATCTTGATAGCACTCCTCTCCAACTCGCAGTTCCGCACGTTCTGGCTCGGCGGAACGGTGGGCGACATCGCCGGGAACATGTGGTTCATGGCGGCAGCATGGGTGCTGCTCGAGCTGACCGACTCGGCTGTCTGGGTCGGGATGATCGGCATCAACGCGGTTCCGGCGATCATCCTTGCTGTCGTCGGTGGCGGGCTCGCCGACCGGATGGCCCCAGCCCGTCTCCTGACCATCGGCGCTGCTGGCTATTCAGCCGTCTTTCTGATGACAGCGATCCTCGTGCAGCTGGACGTTCACAACGAGTGGCACATCATCGGTCTCTCGCTCTTAATCGGCACGATCTGGGCATTCCAGTCGCCGGCGACCAAGGCAATCGTCGCCGACCTGGTCGATCGGTCCCGGCTCGTCACCGCCAACGCCCTGTCCGAGCTCTCCGAATTCATGGGAGAGATCGCCGCGCCATTACTTGTCGGGTTTCTGATCGCCAGTTGGGGTGCCGCTGCGGTGTTCTGGCCTGCTTCGGTCCTGATACTCATCGCACTTGCGCTGTGGGCTCGACTGCCCCGGCACGAGCATCCACGAACTGGAGACAGCGACAGCATGCTCCGGGAGCTTCAGCGCGGCCTGCAGTACATGCGAACGACTCCGCCGTTCACGGCTCTACTGGTCGCCTCGACTGCGGGCCTGTTCGGGGCGATGCTGATTCCGCTAGTCCCTGTAGTGGCGCGCGACGTTCTCGATGCGGGTGCTTCAGGCTTTGGCGTGCTGTCGGGAGCGTTCGGCGCGGGACTGGCGGCTGGATCGGCCACATTGCTTGTCTGGGGAGAGCGCGGGCGCAAGTCCGGCTGGCTGATAGTGTCTTCAATACTTGCCAGCAGCGGCATCGCGGGTTTCGCTTTCGCCGGTCATCTGGGCGTGGCTGTAGCGGCGGTGTTCGTTGTCGGATTCGGCACAGCGGTGACCGGCAACATGATCGTAACCATCTTCCAGATCTCGGCTGACGACAGCATGCGAGGCCGGGCGATGGGCGTCTACTCGGTCACTTCGGCGATGCTGCCACTTGGGACAGTAATCGGGGGATGGCTCGGCGCCGCCTGGGTGTCGAGGCAGCGTTGCTGATCAGCGCAGTGGCCACGACAGCCCCAGTCCTTCTCGCCGTAGCAATGTCCTCGACGCTCCGGAGGATGTAGCTCCGGGTGGGGTGGTTCTGGCCATTACCGCTGCATCCTGAGAGTTAGTACCTGCTAATGTATCGGCCGCCGATCACTCAGAATAGATCCCTAACAAGAAGCGCCGACCGCATGTATTTACATCGACGTTCGCTCCATATGCGTTACACCGTCTTTGTTGCCATCACAGGATTTGGACTGGCAGTACTACTTGCGTCGTCCATGTTCCGCACGAGAGTCTACTACGGTGAATGGCGATTCAATTACTTCGTTCCCAGCTGGGTCATGCCCTACGATTTTGGCCTGATACGCCGTGGTTTGTCAGGTGAATTACTGACTGTTACTTCGGCTTTGAGCGGATTGCCGCAACTTGAGGCTCTCTGGGTCGTTAATCACCTGCTGGTAGCAGTCATGTATGCCCTGATCCTTTGGGTGATCTGGATATATCGCCCGCCGGCAAGCGTTCTGTTGCTATTGATGTCTCCAGTCGCCCTTCTATTTATCCCAAATCAAGTTGTAAATTTCATTCATCAAGACAAATTTTTCTTGATCCTTCTGTTACTTGTCGCAATTGCCAGCCGCAACACAGCTGTATTACGTTATTGGAAACTGATAGTATTATCAGTATTAGCAGCTATGATCGTACTCATTCATGAGCAGTTTGTATTCTATTCCCCACTAGTAGCTATCCTTATCGCCGTCAGAGCAAATGCTCTCAAGCAGTCATATCATGCTCCAACGCTATTTGTGATACCTGGAGTTATGATCGCGACAGGCCTTTTTCTTTTCCTTTTCGCAACTCCATACATAGAACGTTATTCAGAGCTATGCCGGTACTTTGTCAGTCACGGACTAAATAGTGAAATGGAGTGCCAATCCAGCCTGCTTACCTATCCAGATGGATTGCGCAATGTTACGAATACTACTGTTGAGCGAATTCAAAGAGATGGAATGCTATATGGATATCCCTTCGCCCTTGTACTTGGCTTAGCCCCACTGCTCTGGCTCAGTCGCAGTCAGAGACCTATCACCGGCCTGATCGACAGATATGGCATATTACTAATCGCATCTGCCATGATCGGCTTTGCCATACTCTTTATGGTGGCAGTAGATTGGGGCCGATGGATCCACATACTCATAATGTCATTGATCGTAATATGGATCGCCGCTCGTGAAGACAAGCTCGAATCGGTGTCAATCAGGCTGCCATTTACACGCCAATATGCATTGCTATGGATCGCGATAATATTGTACATCGCGACCTGGCGAATGCCGTTGTGCTGCTCATCGGGGATAAAAGTTGGAAAAGCAGCTGCGCTGTTTGCTCAATGAATACGAGTACTTGAATAAACTGCAAATGATCTGACACTGAATTGGGCTGACAATCGATGATTCGGACTTACGCTGGCCTTAGTTCCTCACACCTCCACCTCAACAACGCTCCCATTCTCCATCCGGACCGTCCTCCTCGCCACTCGCTCAAGGAAGTAGCGGTCGTGGGAGATGACCAGGACCGTGCCGTCATAATCGTCGATCGCATCTTCCAGCGCCTCGCATGACGGTATATCGAGATTGTTCGTCGGCTCGTCAAGCAGCAGCAGATTGCCCTCAGCCAGCATCAGCTTCGCCATCTGAAGACGTGCCTTCTCGCCACCGCTCAGAGTCGAGACCCTCCGTCGAGCCTTGCGGAAATCGAACAGGAACGAGCCGAGAAACGCGTAAGCGTCCGACTCATGCATGTCCTTCACCTTGCGCACCTCATCCACAGGCGTTAAGTCGAGATCGAGCGTCTCCTGCTCCTGCGCGTAGTGGCCGATCGAGATGCGAGCGCCCACGCGCACCTCGCCGGATGTCGGCTCCTCCCTGCCCGTCATCATCTTCATCAGCAGCGACTTTCCCGCGCCGTTCGCTCCGGTCAGCGCCACCCGCTCGCCGTGCGTCACCAGCAGGTCAACATCGTCCAGCACCACATGCTTGCCAAAGCGCTTGCCGACCGACTTGAGCTCAAGCACCTTGAAGCCGCCGCGCTCAGCTCCGAAATCAAGCCCGATGCGACGCGGCTCAAGGATCGGACGCTCGATCTTGTCCATCCGCTCGATGCGCTTCTCGATGTTCTGCGCCCTGCGGATGAATTTTGGATGATCGACGTACTGGCTCCAGTCTCTGAGCCTGCGCGCCGCCTTCTGCAGCCGGGTGATCTCCCGCTGCTGCAACTCGAAGCTGGCCTGCTGCTGGAGAAGAGCGGCGCGCTTGTCGGCAGCGAACTCCGAATAGTTGCCGCTGAAGACGGATAGCTGATCCCGCCCTGGATGCTGGCCGAGCACCTCAAGCTCAGCGATCGACTCCACCATCACGTCGAGCATGTAGCGGTCGTGCGAGATGACGACCACCGCTCCCGGATAGCTGACCACCAGGCGCTCAAGCAGCCTTTTGCCGTCTTCATCGAGGTGGTTGTCAGGCTCATCGAGCAGTAGCAGGTCAGGCTGAGTTGCCATGAGCCGGGCGAGAAACAGCAGCTTCTTCTGTCCTCCGCTAAGCGATCCCGAAGGCAGAGAAAAGTCATCTACTGAAAAGCCAGTGGCGTGCAGCATCTCAAGGACACGTCCATCCAGGTTGAGCGCACCCGAGTCCTCGAAACGCTGTAGCGCAGCCTCGTGCTCATCGATCACCGACTGCAGCTCATCAGAGTTCTCATACACCTCCGGCTCGCCCATGCGCACCTCAAGCTCAAGGATCTCGTCCTGGAGCCGCTGGTAGTAGTCGCGGGCCTTCAGCGCCTCATCGAGAACCGTTGAGTCGTCAGGCAGCTGCGGTTCCTGCGGGAGATAGCCGACATTCAGGCCGCGGCGGCGAGTCACATCGCCATCGTCCGGTGTGTCGAGACCCGCGAGGATGCGCATCAGCGTGGACTTGCCGGCGCCGTTCGGACCGATCAGCCCGATGCGGGAGTCGTTCTTTATCTCAAGGGATACGCCATCCAGCACCCGGTTTGCGCCGTGATGCTTCGTGAGGTCGATTGCGTTGCAGATGATCACTTCGGTCTCCGTACTGCGCGCCGGAGGCTATCTGATCAGCGATCAGGCGAGGCGTTTCGGGCGCGCGGTGTTGCTGTTGGTCGACTGGATGTGCGGCCAAAGCCGGAGGCTGCCGATGCTGGTCCGCATTAACTAGCGGAAGCCGGGAGAGCGAAGCTGGGTTCGGCCGGTGTTACCGGCCGCCGGTAGCGGAGAGAGAGTGGCGGCAGAAGCCGGCCGGAAGTGATCGAACCATGTCTCTCCTTTCTGGATTCGCCGCACCGGCGGTTCAGGCCGGGCGCGGAGGCTTAGGGATGTGTCCTGCCGCAGGATAGCAGCCACGCGGAAGAGCGGATTCGCGAGAATTCGTCACATGCGAAGCGCCGGCTCAGGAGCCGCTGAAGGCAGGCTCAAGCCATCTTCGCACGCTGTGGCCAAGCATCACCATGCGACTGACCGCGCCGGGATTGCTCACGTAGCTGGTCACCAGGTCGAGCGCGTCTGCAGGGATCGCTTCGATCTCGCCTCGATGACGCGCCATCCGCGGCGCATTCGCTTTCGCGAAGTTCACAACATCTGCGCTTGCAGCCGCCAGCGTTCCATTTCCCTGTAGCGGAGAGTAGCTGTCGATGATGAGGCGAAGAAGTTCGGGCCAGTGAGCCAGGTGACGCCAGAGAGTCGCAATCGACGGGTCCGGGTCCGATGATCCGAGGAAACTGATCTCTTCGAGGAGTGACCACGTCGAAGATTCGATCTCCTCGCGCTCAAGCAGCGGCATTAGTGGACGAGAGTTAGTGACGGCTAGCGGTGCGGTGTCGGTTGTAGTTGTAGGTAACTCTGGCGCACCGGGCGCGTCCGAGATCAGTCCGTACAGAGCAATCAGGTTGAGGCTGTTCGAGCGCGTGTAGGCGTCGATGATCGCTGTGATGTCTGGGAGGTCGTCACGCGGCACACCCGCAGACCAGAGCAGATCGGCTGACAACGGTTCGGGAACAGGGAATTCAAGAGTCGCCGCCAGTTCAGCTAGAGCTGCCTGTGGCTGCCCCGACTCGTAGATCGGCCTCGTCGCGCTCCAGGCAGATTCGAGACCGTTCTCCATGCCAGCGAGCACACGCCAGATCGACGTGATGATCGGGATCTCCATCACCTCGCGGATATCGGCGAATATCTCCGCTGTCCGTCCGGTCGCAGCCGATTCTGAGAGCGCAGTTACGGGGTCGTGCGACTTCGATCCGGTCATTCAGGCATTTCCTGTATTGCTGTGAACACTAAAAACGCGGCGAGCCACACTAATCCCGCGGCGGTCTGGGCGCGTCCGGATCTTCGAGGAAGTAATGAACCACATCTGGCGTGGTCACGGCCAGCCGCACTGACGATTCATCGCCGACCGTATTGATCGCATGAGCCCGGCCCGCCTCGACAAACACCAGGTCGCCCCGCTTCGCCACGAATTCTTCAACGTAGTCCTGCTCGCTGGCCTCACCGGTTCCTGCGCCGCCTTGAACCTGTCGATGGGTGGAATGTCCCCCCA
>JANQIZ010000101.1 GCA_028281895.1 Dehalococcoidia bacterium | reverse complement strand
GTGAAGCGGCCGCCCTGCCTTGGCCCGCCCGAAGTTGGATCAGCGGGGGTGCCATCCTGGAGCCCTGGAGCTACTTCCGGAGCTGAAGCTCTGGTTGGTACTGCTGTTGCTGTTGTCTGGGCCGTTGCATCGGCGCCGGATTCGGATCCTCCGCAGGCTACGGCTGCGACTGCAAGCAGCGCCGCACCCCAGAGAAGAAGGCTTTTTCGCATCTATGTTCAGATCCTGGTCAATTCCCGGCTTGCAAGGCCGCGATCTCGCTGCCGGCTCTACCCAAATTTGGATGCGGAACCTGTCGTTCGGGTTTCGTTCCGTCTTCGGATGCTGTTACGCCAGATTACATGAACCGGATTGATCAGTTTAGCTATCTCTTAGTCACTGATAGAAGCAGGTTCGCCAACCTGAGCGGTCAAGTTCGCCTTGGGCAACGCGCCGATGTCACCCTCCAGCACAGCCTGGGCATCGCCCGTTTGGAAGTCGCTGCGGTGGTCCTTCACCATCTGGTACGGGTGCAGAACGTAGCTACGTACCTGGCGGCCAAACTCGGCTGAAACATGTTCTCCCTTGAGCTTAGCTCGCTCTTCCGCCCTGCGTTGCATTTCGAGATCGACGAGCCTGGCGTGAAGGATGCGCATGGCCACTTCACGGTTCTGCAACTGCGATCGCTCATTCTGAACCGCGACGACAGTGTTCGTTGGCAGATGCGTGAGCCTCACAGCGGTCGAGTTCTTCTGAACGTTCTGTCCGCCATGGCCTCCTGCACGGAAGACATCGATCCGCAGATCATCAGGATTGATCCTGACCTCTTCCTCGTCATCTGGCTCAGGCAGAACTTCGACGAGGGCGAAGCTTGTGTGCCGCCTGTGATCTGAATCGAACGGAGAGAGCCTCACGAGGCGATGAACACCTCGCTCCGAGCGGAGGTATCCGTAGGCGTAGCGTCCCTCAAGCCGGGCAGCAGCGCTCTTCAGGCCAGCTTCGTCACCGGGCGTCTCATCGAGGATCTCGACAGCGAAGCCTTCTTTCTCTGCCCACCGGCAGTACATCCTGAAGAGCATTTCGGCCCAATCCTGGGCATCGACGCCGCCTGCTCCCGCTTTGACAGCAAGAATCGCCGGCCGCTCGTCGTACTCGCCAGAAAGATGCAGGTTGAACTCAAGCTCTTCTACTCTCGCCAGAAGACGCTCGTATTCATCCCGAATCTGATCTGCCATCGAGTCGTCCGACTCTTCAACAGCCAGAGTGGCAAGTTCTTCGAGGTTCGATGAGGATCCATCAACATCTGTCCATGCCTCGTATTCGGCCTTCATGGACGACAGGATCTGCATGCGGCGTTGAGCTCGCATGGGATCATCCCAGAAGCCGGGATCAGATGCTTCCTGCTCAGCCTCTTCTATGCGCTTCTTGAGTGAAGCGAGGTCAAAGACGCCCCACAGTCTCGGCAATCCTGGATCTCAAGGAAGCTGTTTGGCCGGACAGATCGCGCATTTTGGGTTACAGATGAGGCGAGGGAATTCGCCGGGAGGCGAGCGCTGGGTTGAGGTGGGTTCGATTGACCGAAACTCAAGTTTAGCAGCGCTGCAGGTTCGAGCGGCACGCGAAACGAGCACTCAAAAACGCGCTATCTCAACTGGTGATCAGCAGGGAATGGCTATGGACAGAGAGCCTGGGTGATCTGCCCGGTGTCGTCCCACGTGTAGCTGCACCGCGTCGTCGCATCACGCATGTAGTTCGGGAACAGGACCGGATCGGAAGTAGCGAAATCGTTCGCTGCAGTGGTGTTGGGGGTGACCAGCGGCGCAAGCAAAGCGTTTTCGGCGATGTACATGTCCATCGCTGCCTGCACTCGAACGAATTCGTTGCTGTCCGCAGATGTGTGTGCCGGCGCTACGAAACGGCCTACGGCAGGAAGGGCAACCGCGGCCAACGTGGCGATGATCCCGGTCACCACCAACAGTTCGACAAGTGTGAAGCCAGATTGACGCTTACTTCGCATGATGCAGTTCTGTGATCTTGAACCTCAACTCACAGGATCAAGTAAACAACTGCTGTACAGGCGAGACGTTTGCATGGCGGTTGGCGCAGGTGTTGAGTCGATTGGCGGCGGGAGTGGCACGCAGTTTGGCGCCTGCTGCTGAACGTCACCCGGCAGCCAAGTCACTGGCTCGGTGATATTCTTTCAAGCCTGAGTTCGGGGCATGGCGCAGTCTGGTAGCGCATCCGGCTGGGGGCCGGGAGGTCGCAGGTTCGAATCCTGCTGCCCCGACCAGTTTGATCCCGCACCCTCCTTTTCTCGCTCAAGGCTGCGACTTCGGCTGCCTTCGCATCTTCGCCGCGCGGTCATACAGCACGATGTTGACCGTCATTCCGAGATTGAGCGACATCACCGTCGGTATCTTCACTGTCAGCCGGCAGCGCTCAAGAGTCTCCTCAGAGACTGAGCCGTTTTCCGGTCCGAAGATGTAGCAGGCTCTTTCAGGATGCACGAAGGTCGATAGATCGAGCGCATCTTCTGTCAACTCAATTGCGACAGGCGTGCAGTCTTCGGGAATCGTGGAGAACAGGTCGGCAGTTCGCACGATTGGCACATGCCGGTACGCTCGGCCAGGGTCGGTCTTGATCCGCTGCACGTTCAGACCTTCAGCTGGCTGACTGAGAATCACCATCCTTGCCTGGAAGCCCAGTGCGGCTCGGAGCGCATGGCCAATGTTCACCTGATCGGTTGGCCGTTCGAGCGCGATGCAGCCATAACCGCGCTCGGGCAGGGTAGATGTGCGCGTCACATACCGATCGTACTTGCGCCGCTTCTTTGGCGACGTCGAATCCCGGTCTTCCGAAGGCAGTTGAGTCATGGCCGAGACCTTACAGCAACCCCGCTGCTGTCTAGCTCAATGCTGATGGCATTTGACAGTGCCAGTCCGTGATTCGCTGGTAGGCATGAGCAACACCCAGCACGGTGGCATCACCGAACGCTTTTCCGGAGATCATCATGCCGATCGGCATGTTGTCCGCCGTGAAACCACAGTTCAGTGAGACCGATGGCTGTCCGGTTGCGTTGAA
Source organism: Dehalococcoidia bacterium (assembly GCA_028281895.1). Classification (GTDB taxonomy): domain Bacteria; phylum Chloroflexota; class Dehalococcoidia; order Lucifugimonadales; family Lucifugimonadaceae; genus JAJCYX01. The sequence goes on along the minus strand of JANQIZ010000101.1, from coordinate 7,608 downwards.
TACGCCGGTGAAGTTAGGAAACTCTCCGCCGCTGGATGCGGTAGGACTGCCGGGCGGAGGCGCCATCTCGGCGATAGTCGGAGTCTGGATGGGGACTGTCGGGGTTACAAGCACATCAACCTCATCCATGGCACTGGCCATCTGCGCTCCGAACATCGCTCTCGCCCGCTGGGCATGGATGTAGTCCACTGCAGACACCTCGGATCCCGCCTCAAGCCGATAGCGAACAGCGGGAGAGTATTTGTCGGCATTCTCGGAGAGCCTTGTGCGGTGTACGGATGCCGCTTCAGGAAGCAGGACGCCAACGTTGATGGCGCGGCCCATCTCCACCCATGGCATTGAGAGGTCGACGATAGTCGCTCCTTCTGCTCTCATCAGCGCGATGGCGTTGCGAACCGCTGCAGTGATCTCAGAATCAACACCATCGAAGAAGTAGTCCTTCGGAACGCCGATCTTCATGCCCTTGAGGTCGATATCCAGGCGCGACGCAAATGAAGGGATCACTCGTTTGGATGAAGCCGGATCGGACGGGTCATGTCCAGCGATGACATCCATCAGCAGGGCGCAGTCAGCCGCAGTCCTGCACATCGGCCCGACGTGATCTGAACTCCAACTGAGGTCCATCACTCCGTAGCGCGAGACAAGGCCGTATGTGGGTTTCAGACCGGTGATCCCACACGCTGCGGCAGGCATTCGCACCGATCCGCCAGTGTCAGTGCCAAGCGCTGCGGCCACTGAGCCACTGGCGACAGCAGCTCCGGAGCCGCTGCTCGATCCGGCGGCGACGCGGTCGAGATTCCACGGATTGTGCACATCGCCCGTATGCGGATTGCAGCTTGAAAATCCGAACGCGAACTCAACTAGATTGAGCTTCCCGGCGATCAGCGCGCCGGCATCGCGAAATCGCGCAGTTACCGTGGCATCCCGTAGCGCAGGTTCACCCGATGTTGCTGCCGATCCCCCGGTAGTTGGCTTGCCCTGCACATCGATCAGGTCTTTGAGACCAATGGGAATGCCGTGCAGTGGCCATCGATGCTTGCCATTTGTGATGTCACGCTCAGCATTCCGAGCGCTGGCCATCATCTCGTCGGAGTAGACATCGAGAAACGCGTTCAGCGCCGATTCTGTGTGTTCGATCTGGGAGATGGTGGCGGTGGCCAGGTCAACCGGGGATATCGACCTCGACTTGATGAGGTCTGCCAGCTCTGCGACCGGCTTCAGCAGCAGATCGGAATCACTCATCGGTCGATTCCAATCTGTCCAGGTTCACAGGTTCGGTTGGAGCAAAGACCGCGGCTGGCTCCCAGCCTGCTACGTCCAGCTCATCTAGCGTGTTGGCGGAAGGGTAGCCGGGTGCGACCTCATTGGTGCGATCTGTATTCATTGAAGAACGTCCTTCGTGATTCGATCCGGAATATCACTTACAGGAGTTGGTGACTTTTGGGTGGGCGGAGTATGCCATGCGGCATCTGCGCGGTGCTAACCTGAATGGCTCCATGAGAACATCTCAGGCCGTAAGTGAATTGATCGAGGCGGGACTCCGCAAAGCCCAGGAAGCGGGGAGCCTGCCAGCCGCTGGCGACGTTGATGTCGTCATCGAGAAGCCGAAGCAGCCAGAGCACGGTGATTTCAGCTCGTCTGTGGCTCTGTCGCTTGCTCGTGCGATGCGCATGGCTCCAATGGCGATCGCGCAGGAGATCGTCGCTCACCTGCCGGAATCCGATGTCATCGATGGCGCCGAAGTTGCACCTCCCGGATTCGTAAACGTGCGGCTTTCGAACAGTTGGCTGGTCAGTCAGATCGACGAAGTTATCGTTGCAGGATCGGACTACGGAAACACCAGCGACGGCGAAGGACAGCGAGTTCAGGTCGAGTTCGTTTCCGTCAATCCGACTGGACCGCTTCACGTTGGGCATGCGCGAGGCGCTGTTCTTGGCTCAGGGATAGCCACCGTGCTCGAAGCGGCGGGATTTGACGTCCAGCGCGAGTACTACGTGAACGATGCCGGTGCTCAGATGCGAGTCTTTTACGACACGCTCTATGCGAGGTTCATGCAAGCGGCCGGCAAAGATGTCCCGCTTCCAGACCCTGCATATCCCGGCGAGTACCTGGCGGATCTGGCGAAAGAGATCTATGCCGGGAATCAAGATCTCGCGAGCAAAGACGAAGACACGGTCAAGTCCCAGATCTCACCGATCGCTCTTGAGCGCACTCTCGCGGAGATTCGAGGCGTTCTGTCAAACCTCGGCATCGAGTACGACAACTGGTTCTACGAGTCATCCCTGATCAAAGAAGGAACTCTCGACAACACGCTCGAGATGCTTTCTCAGAATGGCTACCTGGTGGAACGCGACGGTGCTCGATGGTTCACTTCGACAGCATTTGGTGAGGACGAAGACGATGTCGTGATCAGGAGCGGTGAGCAGATACCGACATACTTCGGCACAGACCTCGCTTACCACTACGACAAGTTCATCAAGCGGTCATTCGATCGCGTCATCAATGTGTGGGGCGCTGACCATCACGGCCACGTGAGCCGTCTCGAGGCAGCGGTGAAAGCGCTTGGCGGAGATCCCGAGAACCTCACGATCATCCTCAACCAGATTGTCAGCTTCAAGAACGAAGGCGAGACGGTCAGGTTCAGCAAGCGTAAGGGCAACATTGTCACCGTCGAGGAACTGGTTGAAGAGGTGGGAGCCGATGCCTGCCGCTTCATCTTCCTGAGCCGGACCGCAAACGCGCAGATGGAGTTCGACCTGGCGCTCGCCACTACTGAGTCGTCTGAGAACCCTGTCTACTACGTGCAGTACGCGCATGCCAGGCTCGCGGCGATTATGCGTAACGCTGCAGAGCAGGGCATCGATTCATCAGGCGCAGATCTGTCACTGATCGGCCATGACGCCGAGCTTGAGCTGGTCAAGAGATTGCTTGATCTGCCAGACATCGTGCATCGCGCCGCACGGAATCTTGAGCCCCATCACCTTGCCTACTATGCGATGGACCTCGCCAAATCACTGCAGCGGTTCTATGAGCAGTGCAGGGTGATCTCTGACGATCCGGCGGAACTGTCGACAACACAGGCGCGGCTGCGATTGGTCGAAGCTGCGAAGACAGTGTTTGCGAAGACACTCGGGCTGATGGGCATGTCTGCGCCGGACCGCATGTAGCCGATTTCTGGCTACTCGAAGTGTCCCTCGGCTCGGTACCGCTTAATGCGCTGTACGTATCCTGCAGCCGCGCGCTTCTGCAACTCAGCATGGCGCTCTCGAATTGTGCCGAGAGCCTTGCCAGGTGTGCCTCGAATAAGCGAACGCGCCGGAAACACAGTGTTCTCAGTGATCGTCGATCCAGCGGCTACCAGGCACTGTTCTCCCAGCTCAACGCCGTCATTCAGCACAGCGCCGTTTCCAACAAGCGTGCCGTCTGAGACCTTACGCGCATGGCATACGACGCCATGGCCTATCGTGACTCCATCGCCAATCTCGGCATCGGCGTCGGCGTGCAGCACAGAGTTGTCCTGGATATTGCTGCCAGCCCCGATGGTGATCCGTCCACTGTCGGCACGAATCACGACTCCGGGCCAGATACTCGATCTGGGTCCGATGACGACATCGCCAATGATGTAAGCGGTTTCGCTGACGAACGCTTCTGGATGGACCGATGGAGACTTGCCTTCGAGGCTTCGAAGCGTCATGGCAGCTCCGAGAAGGTCAGGTCAAGCTCGATGAATTGAGGCTGAGAGGTTCGCTGATAGGTTGCCTTCTGATCTGCCTCGACAAATGGTCCGTCGGGATGCCCGAGGTAGAAGCGGATCTCGCCGCCGAAATTGTCCTCAGACTGCGCGGCGATCGAGACATTGATGTACTCGCCTGGCCTCACCGACTCATTGAACGGTCCTCTGCACCCGCCAAGTGTCGCGAACATCGGCACGCCCTGTGGTCCGGGCTCACCGTCAACGGAGAATGTGCCGCCGTAGATGTGCGGGAAGGCGAGCGGGTTTCCTTCGCATGGAGGGAATGATGATGGCGTGCCGTCACTTGAACAGGCAACAGCGACCGATGAAGCCACGGCCACCAGCACAAGCAACATGAATCTCCGGGATAGATGCTGCCTCATAGCGGTGGATGGCTCCTGTGCCAGTCAGTCGCCTGCTCGTAGCTGTGCGCCACCTGCAAGACCGTGTCGTCGCCAAACTGCGGGCCGATGAACTGTAGCCCCACCGGCATTTCCTCAGAGAAGCCACACGGGACTGAGATGCCGGGAAGCCCTGCGATGTTCACCGGCAGCGTGCATACATCCGCGAGGTACATCTGGTAGGGATCATCCATTCGGGCTCCGGCTTCGAATGCGACCGTCGGCGAGGTGGGAGTCACAAGGGCGTCGAACTGCTCGAACCCTTCGGTGAACTCCTGCCGGATCAGAGTCCTGACCTGCTGAGCCTTCTTGTAATAGGCGTCGTAGTATCCGGCAGAGAGGGCGTACGTTCCGATCAGGATTCGACGCTTGACTTCATCCCCGAACAGTTCGCCTCGGGTGTGCTGGCTGAGCTCTGCTGCATTGAGACCGTCTTCAGCAGCTGCACCGTACTTGACACCGTCGTACCGTGACAGGTTCGCTGAGGCTTCCGAGGGGGCAATGATGTAGTAGACGGCGAGCGCCTGGTCCGTCAAAGGCAGCGATGTCTCTTCGATCGACGCGCCAAGCGAGCGCAGCACCTCAAGCGAGTCCTCGAATGCAGAGCGCACACCAGGCTCTATTCCATCGACCAGATACTCCTTTGGAACGCCGAGCCGCATACCGTCAATGTCCTGGCCGATCTTCCCGCCGAAATCATCGAATGGCCGCTCCACTGAGGTGGAGTCTTTAGGGTCGTGAGATGCGATCACATTGAGGGTGTCTGCGCAGTCCTGTACGTCGCGTGTGATCGGCCCGATCTGGTCCAGGGAGCTTGCAAAGGCGATCAGCCCGTACCTGCTTACGAGGCCATAGGTCGGCTTCATCCCAACCACACCGCATAGCGCAGCTGGCTGCCGAATCGACCCGCCTGTGTCGGACCCGAGCGCAATCACCGCTTCCCCCGCCGCCACTGCCGCCGCGGCTCCACCCGAGCTGCCCCCGGGCACTCTGGCGACATCCCACGGGTTTTTTGCCGCTCCAAACGCCGAATGCTCATTCGACGAGCCCATTGCGAACTCGTCCAGGTTGCTCTTGCCGACAATTACGGCGCCAGCCTCTTTCAATCGGGTCACGACTTCCGCGTCGTATGGCGGAACGTAGCCACTGAGAATCTTTGAAGCTGCAGTGGTCTCGACGCCGGTCATCGACATGTTGTCTTTGAGCAGGACGGGTATGCCGGTCAGCGGGCCGGGCTCCGGGCCTGAGCCACGCAGTCTGCGATCCGCATCTTCAGCAGCGGAATTCGCCTCAGGTTCTGTCGTCCTGAGCACGGCATTCAACTGGCTGTCAGTTGTGGAAATTCTCTGGAAAGTGGAGGACGCGAGTTCGGCGGATGAGATCTCTCTGGCATCCAGCCTGTCGCGTAGCACGTGCGCTGGAAGGAAGCTGTTGTCTGATGTGCGAGAAGATCTGTTGACCATGAGATGGGCTAGTCCAGGACGGCTCTGACACGAATGAACTCACCGCTGGTCGTTGGCGCGTTTTCCAGAACGTCTTCGCGATTGAGCGGCGTAGATGAATCGTCCTTCCGAAGAACAGTATTCGATGCTGTGGCATGGCCAGTAGGCTCTACGCCGTCTGTGTCGACCTGTTGCAGGGACTGGACATGCGCGAGTATCCCGGTGAGCTGGTGCCTGTACTTCTCAACCTCGTCATCGGTCAGGTGCAGATTGGCCAGCGTCGCGACGTGGCGCAGTTCATCGCTAGTTAGGGATTCCATATGACTTTGCGTTGGGGTTCTGAGTGAACGCGGCTGTGTACCGCGACGCCGTTTCGTAGTTGAAACCAGGCACATAAGCCTGCCGCTCTGGCACGGCGTCTGAGTCTAGCAAACAAACCGTTCAATCCGTGCGTCCTATGCGCCGACGTCCACATTGACAGGTCCGAAAATGCGCACCTAGAATCTCTAAGACCGCCCACTAGGAGACTCAAGCTCTCCGCGGCGCAAGGCGGTCCACTAAGAGGTTCGTCATTCGCTCTGGCTCTACTCTTGAACGCAGATATTTTCCGGGCATTGCGCTCAACCGCCCGGAAGCGAATCTCCCTCTCCCTGAATCACTGCGCCTTCACTGTCCACCGGTAGGAAGCATTTGACTCGTTTCATTTTCGTAACGGGTGGAGTTGTGAGTTCCCTGGGTAAGGGAATTGCCGCTGCATCTATTGGCCGCATGCTCAAGAGCCGCGGGCTCAGCGTGTCTGTACTCAAGCTCGATCCCTACCTCAACGTGGATCCAGGAACGATGTCTCCCTATCAGCACGGAGAGGTGTTCGTAACGATCGACGGATCAGAGACGGATCTGGACCTTGGGCACTATGAGCGGTTTATAGACGTTGAGCTGACGCAGCTATCAAATGTCACCGCAGGCCAGATTTACCGAGAGGTGATCGATAAAGAGCGCTCTGGTATCTACCTGGGAGGGACGATCCAGACCATTCCGCACGTGACCGATGCCATCAAAGGGCACATCCAGGCGCTGGCCGAGCGCTCACAGGCTGATGTGATCCTTGTTGAGGTAGGCGGAACGGTGGGAGATATCGAAGGCCAGCCGTTCCTTGAGGCGATCCGGCAAGTAAGGGGCGATGTGGGACGTGAGAACACGTTCTACATTCACGTGACTCTCTTGCCGTTCCTTGGCTCCACCAAGGAGCTGAAGACGAAGCCGACACAGCACAGCGTCCAGGCTCTCAGGAGTATGGGCATTCAGCCTGATGCCATCATCGGCCGGGCTGATCACGAAGTGGAGCAGGACGTCAAAGACAAGATCGCACGCTTCTGCGATGTTCGTGCGGAGAACGTGTTCGGCCTTCCTACGCTCGACAGCGTTTACAAGGTTCCGATCTACCTGGAAGAGCAGGGCGTTGGCACGACGGTAGCTGAGGCGCTTGGCATCCCCGATGTCGACCCGGACCTCGCGTACTGGCGGCACATTGCCGAGATCGAGGACGATGAACAGGATCCGGTCCGGATAGCTGTTGTTGGTAAGTATGTTGAGTTGCAGGATTCATACCTCTCGGTCGCAGAGGCGCTCAGGCACGCCGGGTTTCATCACGGACGCAACGTGCAGATCGAGTGGGTCTCTTCCGAGGAGGTAGAGGAATCAGGTCCGGAGAAACTGCTTTCAAGGACCGCGGGGATTCTCGTTCCGGGCGGTTTCGGACCGCGTGGCGTCGAAGGCATGATTTCCACTGCCAGGTATGCACGAGAAAACGGAGTGCCGTACCTGGGGCTTTGCCTTGGCATGCAGGTGATGGTCATCGAGTACGCACGCAATGTGCTTGGCTTGGGTAGAGCCAACTCCCTCGAGCTTGACCCAGACACCACTGATGCAGTTATAAGCATCATGGAGGGTCAGGAAGATCTGGTCGACACGGGTGGGACGATGAGGCTGGGCCAGTACCCATGCTCATTAAGAGAAGGCACGCGGGCGCGCG